>JBNGDE010000008.1:0-30296 GCA_049974925.1 Thermovirgaceae bacterium
ATGCGTCACGGCCTTTCGACATCCACAGAGACGGGTTCGTTATGGGTGAAGGAGCAGGTGTTCTGGTCTTCGAGGAAATCGAACACGCAAAACGACGGGGCGCCCGAATTTACGGAGAGGTGAAAGGATTCGGGTCAAACTGTGACGCCTACCATATCACAGCGCCAGACCCGGAAGCCCTGACTCCAGCGAAAGCCATGGTTCAGGCGGTGGAAAAAGCAGGTTGGAGCGCGGAAGACGTCCAATTGATCAATGCCCATGGCACATCAACGACATTGAACGACAGGATGGAAGCCCTTGCGATACGCAAGGCCTTCGGGGAAGCTTCCGAAAAAATACTTGTCAATTCGACCAAGTCGATGATCGGACATTGCCTCGGTGCCGCGGGTGCACTCGAACTCATCGCCGCCCTTCAGTCCATCTCTGAGGGTATTGTCCATCCGACGAGAAATTGCATTGGAATCGACCCTGAATGTCCCGTACAGGTCGTACCAGACGGGAATCCGGTAAAGGCTTCCATTGACCGCCTTCTCGTAAACAGCTTCGGTTTCGGCGGACACAACGCGGTGCTTGCCGTCGAATCCTGCAGGGAATGAAGCCAGGTTGTCGGAAAACCGAGAAGTTTTCGGCTACACTTTTTCCGATCCCCGTTTCCTGGAAGAAGCTTTGACCCACGCCTCTTTCGCAAACGAGCAGGGGCTGGGTTACACCAACGAACGTCTTGAATTCCTCGGTGACGCCGTTTTGCAACTGGCTGTTACGTATTGCCTCTATGAATCCTTCCCCGACGACACCGAAGGGGAACTCAGCCGCAAACGGGCAGCTTTGGTGTGCGAACAGACTCTTGCGGAATGGGCCGTCGAAAGGGGACTCGGTTCCCGTATTCGCCTTGGCAAGGGACTTTCAAAAAGCGGTGGGAGCGAAAACCCATCCGTTCTTGCTGACGCCGTCGAAGCCGTTATCGGCGCCATATTCCTGGACGGCGGATTTGAAAAGGCCATGGGAATCCTCTTTCAGTTCTGCCGATCGCGGAAGCCCCGTCTTTTACAAGGCGAAGGAAACCCGAAAGCCCTTCTTCAGGAGCTTTTGGAATCTCAGGGAAAAGGCAGGCCCAATTATCGGCTTGTCAAGACAGAGGGACCGGCTCACAGGCCGATTCACACCGTCGAAATCATACTCGATGGGATCCCCCTCGCAAGAGCGACGGGAAGAACGGTCAGGGAGGCTGAATCCAAAGCAGCGAAAGCAATTCTCGCAAGAATGTAGTGCAACCGGTTGCACTTTCATGGGGCCATTGGTAAAATGGATTCCACGGAAATGCAAAGGGGCCATGGAGAATGTTTTCGAATATTGAGTGGAGAAATCTGCCACGCGGGGAAAATCATCAAATCATCACGCAGACAGGAAGGAGACAACCGCACTGGAACGCGGCAATGTCTCCTTTTTTTATGGGAGGTGTCGCCATTGCTGAAGGAAAAGGCACGGGTCATGAATGAAGAGGAAATGGCAAGGGCGCTCAGACGACTGGCCCACGAAATCCTCGAGAAAAACCGCGGCGTCGAAAACACTCTCCTTGTAGGCATCCAGAGAAGAGGAGTCCACCTGGCGAGCAGGCTGAAAAGTTACATCGACGAGACGGAATCGATCAAAGTGCCGTCCGGGATCCTTGATATCACCCTCTACAGGGATGACCTCACCCTTCTTCATGAACAACCCGTCGTCCACAGCACGGCATTGCCCGTCGACATCACGAACCGGACGGTAATACTGGTCGACGACGTGATTTACACGGGAAGGACAATCCGGGCGGCCATGGATGCTCTTATGGACCTCGGAAGACCATCTTCCGTCCAGCTATGTGTCCTTGTGGACAGGGGACACAGGGAATTACCCATTCATCCGGATTTTGTGGGGAGGGTTACGCCCACATCCCGGGAGGAGATCGTGGAAGTCAGAGTGAAAGAACTCGATGAAGTCGATGAAGTCGTAATTTGTGAACGAGAGGGGCAGGACAGGTAATGGAGTGGAAGCACAGGGATCTGATCGATCTTGATACCTGGAATCGAGAAGATATCGAATATCTTCTGGACAACGCAAGGAGCATGGAAGGTCTCCTCGACAGACCGATAAAGAAAGTCCCGGCATTAAGAGGCAAGTTGATCGTCAACCTGTTTTATGAGCCCTCGACCCGCACGCGGGTATCCTTTGAGCTTGCGGAAAAGTTTTTGAGCGCCGATGTTGTTAACTGGTCGGCTTCCGGTTCAAGCACAGCGAAGGGTGAGACCCTTCGTGACACGGCATGGACCCTGGATGCCATGGGTGCTGATGCGGTGGTCATCAGACATAACGCGGTGGGTTCGGCTGCCTATCTCAGGAAAAAGCTGAAACGAAGTGCCGTCTTCAACGGCGGCGACGGAACACACGCCCACCCGACCCAGGCACTGCTGGATCTTTATACCGCATGGAAACATTTCGGCGATCTAAAGGGGAAGAAGATCGCCATCGTCGGTGACATCCAGCACAGCAGGGTCGCCCGAAGCAACATCATCGGCTTCAGGACCATGGGGGCCGAGGTGGTTCTTTCGGGACCCTCCACGCTGATGCCCCCTGATCCTGGAATTTTCGATGCGAGATACGAGGCCAACCCCTTTGAAGCCGTGAAGGACGCCCACATGATCTATCTTCTCAGGATCCAGCAGGAAAGACAGGATGAAGGTCTGTTTCCATCCCTGGACGAATACTTTCTGACCTATGGCGCCAATGAACAGCTCCTGAAAGCTGCAGCCGAAAATGCCCTTGTGATGCACCCCGGTCCAATCAACCGGCGGGTTGAAATTGAAAGCTCCGTGGCTGACGGACCACAGAGTGTCATTCTTGCCCAGGTGAGAAGCGGTGTGGCCGTCAGGATGGCCTTGCTCTATCTTTGTCTTGGAGGTGCGAGAGAACAATGACCGTCCTGCTTCGCAACGGCCGTATTTTTGACGGGGACAAACTGGATGAAACACTGCAGGATGTTTTTATCGAGGGAAACAGGATCAGAAAAATCGCGAAAATGGAAGCCCAACCGGGGATGGAGGATATCACCTGGGACCTGAAAGGCAAAATCATCTGTCCCGGGTTTATTGACCTTCATGTCCACCTCCGGGACCCTGGACAGGAATGGCGCGAGGATATTCCTTCCGGAGCTCTTGCCGCAGCTGCTGGAGGTTTCAGTACGGTAGTGGCAATGCCGAACACAGATCCGCCCATCGATTGTGCTTCGCTCGTACAGTATGTCATAGAGAAAGGGAAACAATCACACGGTGCCCGGGTGTTGCCATCGGGTTCGGTAACGAAAGGGCGACGGGGAGAAACTCTTTCCGAAATGGCCAAGATGGCGACCGCGGGCGCGGTGTTCTTCACTGATGACGGTTCGCCGGTACAAAAATCGGGAATTCTCCAAAAAGCCCTTTTATACACCCGCAGCCTGGGAATTCGCATCATGGAGCATCCGGAAGACACACACCTGTCGATGGGTGGTCAGGTCCATTGGGGATATGCCTCCTCGAGATCAGGCCTGAAAGGGAATCCCGCTTCCTCCGAAGCCGGCGACATTTACCGCGGGATACTTCTTGCCGAGGAGACGCGGAGCCCGATCCACTTCACACATATCAGCACCAAAGCCGGTATTGACGCTGTCAGGCAAGCGAAACAAAGAGACATCGCCGTGTCTTGCGATGTCACGTGCCATCACCTTGTAATGGACGAAAAAGCCGTCGTTGAGAGTGGTTTTGACAGCCTGTTCAAGGTGAACCCGCCCCTGCGGAGCGCCGAGGACAGAGAGGCTCTCTGGGAAGGGATCGCTGATGGGACGGTTGACGCGATCATCACGGACCACGCACCATATCACGCAGACGAGAAGGACCTTCCCTTCCAGGAAGCTGCCTTCGGAATCGCTTCCCTTGAATGTGCCGTTGCAGCCGTTCTTACGGAATGGGACCGCCGGGGAAAACCCTGTTCTCTTGAACGGATCCTTTCGCTCTGGACGTCCGGCCCAGCCGCACTCCTCCCGGGTCAGTGGAAAAAACTCGGAAGGATCATCGAGGGTGGGATGGCTGATATTACGGTACTGGATATGGAAATCAGCCGAACCGTCGATCCCACTCAATGGAGGAGCAAAGCCCGGCTGACGCCCTGGGCGGGTTGGAAACTCTCACACTGGCCTATGATGACAATTGTGGAAGGCCGAGTCGTCTACGGGGGCAATGAGTGACAGAAAAGATGTCAAAAAAAATAGAAGCAAGGACAGGAAAACCTCGTGACTTCGCCGCAACTATTGTGGGGAAAGAACAGCTTGCTCCGGGAATATGGTCTGTTTCCCTGAAACCCGAAGAGCGGGAAACCGACCCATTGCCCGGACAGTTTTTCATGATCAAATCCTGGGAAACACAGGACCCGTTCCTCTCACGTCCCTTTGCAGCATCGGGAGTCTATGCGGATGGTTCCATTGAAGTCCTCTTTAGGGTTTGCGGCAGGGGGACGGCTCTGCTGGCAAAATGCAAAAAAGGTCAACCCATGCTTTTAAGAGGGCCCTGCGGCAATGGTTTCCCGAAACCAAAGAGCAAAAGACTTATTCTGGTGGCTGGTGCGATGGGCGTGGCACCATTGCTTTTTGCCAGACAGCATCTTCAGGGTTTTAAGGACCAGTTGCTTCTGGTCGGAACGACGGGAGAACCGGAATGGGTACATTTCTGCGAGGCCATTCGCGCACGTTGTCCGGAATCAGCGTTCTTTTCCGAGAACGGGACTTTTGGGGAAAAGGGCACTGTCATCGATGGATTGCGTGGTCAGGTAGGCCGTGGGGATGAAATCTGGGCGTGCGGCCCGGAAGGGATGCTTCGCGCACTCGGGGGAGTTCAGGCCAGCCTCGGCAATTCCATATGGATAAGCATGGAAAGAAGGATGGCCTGTGGACATGGCGGATGCCTCGGGTGCACAGTGCGGACACAAAACGGGCCAAAAAGGGTCTGTGTCGACGGACCGGTTTTCCGCTGGGAGGAACTTCTCTGGGATGAGCTTTCGTAAGAAAATGGCGGTCCACATCGGCGGAATTGAATTTGTGACACCCTTTTTTGTCGCCTCGGGTGTGTGGCCCATGGATACAGAATGCTGGCCGCCTGGGGCGACGGAAGGTGTGGGAGGCATTTGTACGAAGGGATTGACTTTGAATCCGAAAGCGGGAAACCCAGGTATCAGGATCTGGGAAACCCCCTGCGGAGTCATGAACAGCATCGGGCTCCAGAATCCAGGAATCGACGTTTTTCTCAACATGGAATACGCCAATTTGAAACGTCTTTCCATCCCACTGATCTTCAATCTGTCTTTTGATACGGAGGACGAACTGCTCCGGCTTCTGGAACGTCTTAGAAAAACCGCTGGAACCGTTCCGGTGGAACTCAACGTCTCCTGTCCCAATGTCTCCCGCGGCGGAATTTCCTGGGCACAGGACACGACATCCCTCGAAGCTGTAATTTCGCTGGCACGAAAAGCATGGGACGGCCCTTTGTGGGTCAAACTTTCACCTAATGTCGCCTCGATAGCATCATCCGCCGTCGCAGTCGAAAAGGCGGGAGCCGATGCTGTCACCGTCGCAAACACCTGGCTTGGCATGGCTATTGATCCGGAGACACTGAAGCCGGTTTTCCAAAACATCCATGCTGGGCTCTCCGGCCCTGCTGTCTTCCCGCTGACCCTGTGGCTGGTATGGGTAACATCCTCGGCCGTGCAAATTCCTGTTATTGCGTCGGGAGGGATCTCATCGTGGCAGGATGCTGTAGCGGCGATTGCGGCAGGTGCATCGGCCGTACAGATCGGTTCGGCGTTTTTCAGGGACCTTTCCATCATTTCCAAAATAGAAAGAGGCCTTTCGGATTTTCTGGATAAAAAAGGACTCGACTCCGTCGCCAAACTTGTCGGAGCCGCCAAAAGCAACAACTCCTCGAATCCCTAGGAAAGCGTGGTAAAGAACATGCATAGGAAAGACGAAAACAAAAAGCCCGGGTTGATCCTTGCCCTTGATTTTGAGAACGTTGACATGGTGCGCAGGTTTCTTGATTCCTGGGGCGATCGAGTTACATTCGTCAAGATCGGTCCAGGCCTTTTCGCCCGGGGCGGGATCCCTTTCGTCGCTGAGCTTGTGGACGGCGGGTGGAAGGTATTTCTCGACCTGAAGCTTCACGACATTCCGAACACCGTGGCCGGAGCGGTCAAGGTTCTTGCTTCAGAAAACGTCTGGGCTGTCACCCTCCATACTTCAGGTGGAAGCAACATGATGAGTGCTGCAGCGAAAGAATGCAAAGAAGGAGCTCCGCTTCTGTTTGGCGTGACTGTTTTGACAAGCCTTGATCAAAGAAGCTGGGAAGAGGTCCATCCCTTGTGCCCGATGCAGCAAGCCATGCTACAAAGGGCAAGGGCGGCAAAAAACAGTCATATGGATGGCATCGTCTGCTCGCCCAGAGATCTGAAGCTGTTCAGCAACGCTGCCTTTGGCAACCTGATCAAAATTGTTCCGGGGATCCGGCCTTTGGGGTACGATATTCGTGACGACCAGAAAAGGACGGCAACACCCATGGAAGCGGCACGGGAAGGCGCAGATTTTGTCGTCGTGGGACGTCCCGTTATTCAGGCTGCTCATCCTGAGAATGCCATCGACACCATTTTGGAGGAATTGAATCAATGAATGAAACCGTCGGGGAGCTCAAGCGCCGTCTCGAGGAATCGGGCGCATTACTTGAAGGACATTTCGCCCTTTCATCGGGACTTCACAGCGGCCACTACATGCAATGTGCGCTTTTTTTACGATATCCCGCCAATGCCGCCTTTGCCGGAAATCTCCTTGCAAAGGCGATCGAATCGGCGAAACCTGATTTTATCGTTTCGCCCGCCCTCGGAGGCCTGATTATCGGACATGAAGTCGCAAGATATCTTGACATTCCTTTCCTTTTTTGCGAAAGAACGGAAGGCAAAATGAAACTGAGACGGTTCCCCTGCCCGAAAGACGGGGAATTCATCGTCGTAGAGGATGTGATAACCACCGGAGGTTCGTCAGTGGAAGCCGCACAGGCCATTCTGGGCTGCGGGAAGGCTTCCTGGATAGGGACAGCCTGCATTGTCAACAGGAGTGGCGGAGATTCTCTTCTTGCCGAAACCCCTTACTCCCTCTGGGATGTCTCCTTTCCTAACTATTCGCCCGATGAATGCCCCTACTGCCGCCAGGGGATTCCATTGATTAAACCGGGGAGCCGCACGTCGTGAAAATACACGGTCCCTTTGAAAAAAGGCCGGGTATGTTCCGTTTCCGATGGACAGCGGTCCTGTGTTTGGCCGTTTTTGCTGTTTTCCTTTCCAGGCCAACCTTCGCCGATAAACCCGTTGAGATCTGGGTGACTCATCCCTGGCTCGCCATGACGACTCGATTCATTGGGGGAGCTTACTGTTCCGTTCATTCAATTCAGAAATGGGATGAGAGCGGGGCACTCCAACGGAGTGCCGAGCCACCGGCCGATGCCCTCGTTCTGGCCTTCGACCCGATCGATGCAAAGGCATCGGGCGTCATGGACAAAAACAAAACAGTCATGCTGCTTTACAAGAGGGATCTTGGAGGGCTGGACAATCCCGACATGCCTTTTCTGGACCCGGCGACTCTTCCTTTCATCGGGCTCAGGATCCTGAAGAACATTTCACAGGTGGACCCGGACAATTACGCCTATTACCAGCGACGCCTGGCGGAATTTTCGGCCCGCCTCGACAGTACGGTACTCGTGGGCAGGCAGATGCTGGGCGCAACGAGGCTCCTGGACCTCAGCTGGCAGGTGGGTCATTGGATACAGGCGGCAACCAGTGATCTTGTCAGACCACCCGGGGTTGTGAAAGAAAACTGGGAGAAGGGTCATGACATGAAAACACTCGAGCTTGCGATTCAGGAGGCAAAAAGGCAGGGATGGCTGATCCTGTGCGACCCATGGACACCGGAACAGGTGATGGAAACAATTGAAAAATCATCACCCTGTGTTGTTGTGCCCGGCCCTTCAGAGGGGCAGGACTTTTTCCTGTATCTTTACGATCTGTATCTTTTTGTCTGGGACAGTTTACGGTCGCCTGAAATGGAACGAAGTCTGACACATCGCTAGTTCGTCCGCAGGTGGGTAATGTCGGCAGCGGCCAAGGTCCTTTCCTTTCCGGATATGACGAGTATGATCTCGCCGGAGTCAGATATGCCAACGGCTTTTCCTCGGAGTGTTTTGTCTTCCTGCCGAACGATGACTTCCTGTCCGAGGGTTGAACATCGTTTCATGTATTCGTCGATGCATTTTTTGCTCCCTTGAGCGGTCTCCAGGCTCCGGACCTCCCGTTCCATGATCCGGATAATGGAAGCGATAACCTCGCCTCGGTGCACGGGTCGTCCAAGAATAGCCAGAAGGGACGTCGACGGACCTGCAACGTCCATCGAAATCGCTCTGGAGTCCATGTTGGCGTTTATGCCGATCCCGGTAACGGCGTAATGAACTTTTCCCGGCTCACTCGCTGTCTCGGTCAATATGCCGCAGACCTTCGCGCCGCGATACAGGATGTCGTTCGGCCATTTCAATTCGAAGGAAACCCCGAAATTATTCTCCAATGTTTCGTGAACGGCAATTGCCGCTGCGAAACTCAAAAGTTGAATCCTTCCCGGAAGGAGATTCGGTCGGACTATTACCGAAAAGCATATGCTTCCGCCCTGCGGCGATTGCCATTTCCTCCCCAGACGCCCCCTTCCCGACGTCTGTTCGTCGGCAACGACAAGAAGGCCCTCGGGGGCCCCCTGCCTGGCAAGTTCTTTTGCCGGCTCCTGGGTGGAGGCCAAAGACTTCCAGAACAGGACCGTTTCACCCCAGCACGTGTTTTCAAGGGCCAGTTCCAGCCAGGTCGGACTGAGATCCGCAGTGCCGGAATCGCCGAGCCGGTACCCTTTGTGCGGAACGGCTTCAATCTCGAAACCCTCGACTCTCAGGGAATCGACAGCCTTCCAGACGGATTGCCTCGATACATCCGCAATCCGGCACAAATCGGGCCCCGAAACGATTTCGCCGGGGATTTCGAGAAGCGCCTTGAGGACGGCCTTCTTCGTTTTATTGGAACGGATCATCAAGCGTCACTCCAATCAGTAACGGGGACCGAAGCTGATGATATAATGAAAAGCCAGCGACAACAACGGCCGGCGGCCGCTTGAAGCATGGACTGAGGCAAAAAGGAGGAGTTCTGATGTCTGTATTGCCGGTAACAACAATATTGGAGGAACTGCGCTCACGTGTGTGTGAGATGCGGGACAGCCTTTGACCCGGAAAACCTTGACAACCAGATAGCGGAACTGACGAACAAGACAACCGAAAACGGTTTCTGGAACAGACCTGATGCCCAGGATATCACGAGGAATCTCTCAAGACTCCAGGAACGCAAGCAAATCTGGACGCGGTACGAAAAGGAACTCGAGGAACTCGAGACCATCGCCGAACTCCTTTCCATCGAGGATGACCGGAGCCTCGAAAAAGAATTCCAGGAAAAAGCTGAAGCATTGAAGGAAGACCTTGAGAACCGACAAGTCATGCTTCTTCTGGACGAAGAATACGACGAATCCGACGCGATCCTCACCGTCCATGCCGGTGCCGGCGGCCTTGATTCCCAGGACTGGGCGGAAATGCTTTACAGAATGTACCTGCGTTGGGCGGAAAGACATGATTTTACCGTGCAATCTCTTGAAACATCGGAAGGCGAAGAGGCAGGTATCAAATCGGCGACGGTACTTGTCAAGGGTGAATTCGCTTACGGATTGCTCAAATGTGAAAGGGGTGTCCACCGCCTCGTCAGGATATCCCCTTTCGATACGGCAAAACGACGACATACCAGTTTCGCATCCATCAGCGTCTCACCTGACCTTCCAAAGGATGTGGAAGTGGAAATAGATCCCGAAGACCTCAGAATCGACACTTTTCGCTCCGGAGGGGCGGGCGGACAACATGTCAATATGACAGATTCCGCTGTGCGCATTACACACCTCCCGACGGGAATCGTGGTGAGCTGCCAAAACGAGAGATCCCAGCACATGAACCGCGAAGTGGCGATGCAGATTCTCCGGGGAAGGCTTTACGAAAAAATGCTCCAGGAGCGGCAGGAACAACTTGACTCGATCCAGGGTGAGAAAAAGGAAATTGGTTGGGGAAGCCAAATCCGGTCCTACGTTTTTCACCCTTATACTCTCGTAAAGGACCATCGGACAAATACAGAAAAGGGAAATGTCCAGGCTGTCCTAGACGGGGAAATTGATGAATTTATTTTCAATGAACTGAGGAGACGAAAACGGTCCTAGCACCTGCCTACATTGAAAAGCAAACTGGACTGGAGGAAGCCGGTATGAAAAGATTTTTTTGTGTTTTTGCCCTTGCAGCCCTCTGGATAGGATTTCAGACCTGCGTCATGGAGGGAGCCGGTACCCCTTTCACTCCGAACGTCGAGATCATGCCCCTGGAGCAGGTCAAAGAGGGGATGACCGGCAATGCCTTGACCGTGATTCGGGGACAGGAGGTCGTCTCGTTTCCTGTCACGGTCTTGAGCATTCTTCCCTCCGAGGAAACTCCGAGGCATCTTGTCCTGATACGTGCCGGGGGACCCGTCATTGAAGAGACGGGTGGTATCGCTGCGGGGATGAGCGGCAGCCCTGTCTTCATTAATGGAAAACTCCTTGGTGCCATCGGTTATGGGTGGAATTTCAGTGAACATGATCGGGGGCTGGTTACACCCATAGAGGACATGATGGACGTATGGAACTGGCCCGACAAAATTTTGAACCTGCAGGGACTGGACCTGTCCGAAGAGCATGATTCATCAGAAATTCCACCAGGATCACCCGGGACGGAAACGAAAAAGATGCGAGCGGCTCCGGTACTGATCTCCGGCCTGAGCAACCGGGCGGCCGAAAACATCGGGAGAAATCTCGAGGGACCATACCAGGTTCTTCCTCCTTCAGCGCATTTGCAAAACCTTCCGGTGAAAATGAATGCCCGGCTTCGGCCCGGTTCGGCTGTCAGCGCACTCGTTGCATGGGGTGACGTGCTCGTTTCGGCAACGGGGACATTAACCGCTTTATCCGATGACGGCCGCTTTCTCGCTTTTGCGCATCCTTTCATAAGCAGGGGAGCCGTTTCCTTCCCTCTAGCGGAAGCCTGGGTTCATGACGTCATCCCGAGCCTTCAGGCTCCTTTCAAAATCGGGACACCACTGTCTATCGTAGGAACCATAACCCAGGACAGGCCACAGGGTATCGCTGGGCAACTTGGGCGCTTGGCGCCGACAGTCGATGTCTCGGTAACGCTGAAAGACGTGGACGCCGTCAGGGAAGAAACAAAACGTTTTCACATGGTTTATGACCCCTACCTGGTCTCGGATATCTTTCCGGATCTCGTTATGGGACTTGTGGACAACACCTGGGGACAAAAGAGGGAAGGGACAGCGAGGATCGCTTTTGAAGTCGAAGGTGGAGGGCTCGTCTCCGGCTGGCAGAGGACCAACATGTTCTACTCCGAAAAAGACATCGCCAAGGATATGCTCAGGGAAACGAGCGACCTTGTAAAAGCCGTAACGCTGAATCCCTTCCGTGAAATCATCCCTCTCGGCTTACATATCGAGGCGGAGGTGACCCACAGACCACGGGTTCTTCTCATAGAGGACATTTCCGTTCCGGAGGACCCCCTTAAGCCGGGAGACACGTTCGAAGTGAAAGTTACGCTTCAGCCCTACAGGGAAAAGGCCGAGGAAAGGACTTTTACCCTCACGGTACCCGATGACGCACAAGGCCTTTGCGAAGTTGTCGTCAGGGGCGGGGGAATCAATGAACCGGTGCAGGAATCTCTCCTTGAGGGCCGTCGGACCATAAAGAGCCTTGAAGGACTCCTTGAGGAGATAAACGCAATGGAAAGGAACAACGAGGTTATCGTCGAGCTCAAATGCGACGGAGGGCCCAAGCCTCCCTGGGAAACGCAACCTGAAGAGCATGACTACAGGCTTCTCAGCGAAATCAAGAAAGATAAAATGGAAAAGGGGATCATGAGAGTGTTCCAGTCCAACTATTACGTTGACGGCCTCCTTCGCAGGGATATACAGGTCGTTGCGGACCAGACGGCAAAGAAGGAGGCCCTTTGACGGGGAAGGAGTTCACCCTTGAGGTTTTTGACGTGGGTCGGCAAGAATGTTACAAGCCTTCTTGAAACGCTCGGTGCTTACGGAGTTTTTTTCTGGAAGATCACACGAGGCCTCTTCAGCGAAACGTGGAGCCGCCGGGACTTTTTCGACCAGCTTGAACGGACAGGCGTTAATTCAATACTCGTCGTGTCCATCACAAGCGCCTTTACAGGCATGGTCATGGCTGTACAGACCCTCGACCAGTTTGTCCGTTTCGGAGCCTCAAGCTACATTGGCGGTGTCATCGCCTTGAGTCTGGTCAGGGAAATGTCACCGGTCCTTACCGGGCTTGTCGTAAGCGGCAGGGTCGGCGCTTCCATGGCTGCGGAGATCGGTTCCATGAAAGTCACGGAGCAACTGGACGCCCTTCGGGCCTTTGGACTGGATGATGTCATCTTTGTCGGAGCACCGAGAGTGCTCGCGAGTCTCGTCATGGTTCCTGTTCTCACGGCGTTTTCATTTTTTATCGGTATTGCCGGAGGTGCAGTGTATGTTGCGGCCCACGGCGTTAACCTCCATATCTTCCGGCGTTCCATCGAGGCGCTCATGAATCCTTCCGACATCTGGGGAGGCTTGCTCAAGGCCCTTGTTTTCGGGGCACTCATCTCCATTTCGGCCTGCTCCCAGGGATTCATGACCGAACAGGGCGCAAAGGGTGTGGGCTTTGCAACCACCCGGGCCGTTGTCTGGGGAAACATGCTGATTCTCATTTTCAACTACATTCTTTCGGCCCTTCTTTTTGGCGGGACATCCTGATGAGCGAAGCGATAATCTCCCTTCATGACGTGTCCGTCTCTTTTGACGGGAAAAAAGTCTTACAAAATGTGGCCCTTGAAATGCACAGCGGGAAAACGACGTGCCTTCTCGGCACTTCCGGTTGCGGGAAAACGACTACTCTTCGTGTTATTGCCGGCCTGCAGCGATTTGAAAGCGGCGAAGCTACCTTTTTCGGTCGTAAAATTCGGTCCGACACACCGGAAAAGGCCATTATCCCTCTCAGACGAAGACTTGGAGTGGTTTTCCAAAACGGCGCGCTCTTTGATTCGATGACGGTAGGACAGAATATTGGCTTTCCATTACAATATTGCAAGGAGATTGCAGACACGCGCAAGATAAAAGAAACCGTTTCCAAAATGCTCAAACACGTGGAGCTCGGGGATGTTGGAGAAATGTTCCCGTCGGAACTCTCAGGCGGAATGCGAAAACGTGTCGCCATAGCAAGAGCCCTTGTTCACAAGCCGGAGGTCCTTTTGCTGGATGAACCGACCACCGGGCTGGACCCGGTGACCGCCCGGCACATAGATGCGCTTCTGTACGACCTCGGCCACAAGTTCAGGGTAGCCGTGCTGGTCGTAACCCATGATCTTGTCTCAGCTCTTGGCATCGGCGACAACCTCGTACTTATGGAATCCGGAGAGATCGCCTGGCAAGGGTCACGGGAGGAGTGGCTCTCCTCCGAGGCTCCGTCGGTCAAACGTTTTTCTTCGGGACTTCTCTCGATCAGGGAGGGAAACCGTCCATGAACAGGGAGATGAGGGTAGGGATAGCTGTTTTGCTTGCACTGGTTTTCGCCGGTACCCTCGTTTTCATCAGCGGGGGCAGCAAGCTCCGCCGGGAAGGGTATACGCTGGAAGTCAAATTCAATGATGCCATGGGCCTGGTCAAAGGCGCTCCCGTTCTTGTTTCGGGGATTGAGGCCGGGAAAGTCTCTGGAATGCGACTGCTCGAGAGGGGGGTCCTTGTTGAACTCGAGATCCGTGAAGGCACATGCATCCCCGTAGACAGCCGTTTCAGCATCGATATGGGTGGGCTTTTGGGAGAACCTCGGGTTACAGTAAAGCGCGGGACATCCTCTGTCAATCTTGAACCAGGAGACCGGACCACAGGAGAGATTCCCCCGTCTTTTGACGAAATAATGGCGAAGGCCGGCCAAAGTCTTGAAGAAATCAACGTTACCTTCGAGAATGTCAACAACTTTCTCTCGGACCTCTCGAAGGTAACATCCAAAGTGGAAACCTTTCTCAATGATACGGGTGAGTATGTCAGGAACGCGAGCCTTTCGATCCAGAGCCTCGCAAACCGCATTGAGGACGTGGTCGACGAAAACAAAGCGGCCCTTTCAGAAACGGTCATAAAACTCAGGAACCTTTCAGCCCGCCTTGACGACATGGCCGGACGATTCGAAGAAGAGGGGCCTTCAGGAAAAGATGTGAAGCTTGCCGTCCAGCGCGTGGCCATGGCGGCACAGGAAGTACAATCCATGGCAGAATCGACCCGCCGCTTTCTCGAAGGGGAAAACGGGGGAAGTGCTCCCTTCACGATGAACGATGTGGGAGAGCTTTTTGAGAAAACGGACAGGATCATGTCGTTTCTCGATGATATCGACATCACCTCTGAAGTTGCCCTTCATGGTATCAGTTCAGGATATTCAAGGCGTGATGTGGTTCTCGATGCCAATTTTCTTTTCCAAAGAAGAAGCAGCCCCTATTCCTTTCTTCTCGCAGCCCAGGATATCGGTGATGACCATGGAGCGACGGCGGCGGTCGGATATTCGACGGATTTCGCTCGCTTCTGGGGAGGAGCTGTTCACGGTTATGCAGGGATGGGAATGGCTTTCAACGACGATTTTTCGCAGGGACCGTTTTCTTTAAGTGCCCAGTGGTGGGACGAGTCCAGCGGCAGCTGGTCAGCGGAAAGCCGCTTCCGACTTGGCGACGGCTGGGGAGCTTTTTACAAGTACCAGGACAGGGAACCCGAAGAGAGACACTCCATCGGAGTCTTTTACCGATTCTAGTGGAACGCTGTAGTTTTTTGCCGTCCCCTTACGGAAACCCTCCGGCGCAGAATCTTTTCGAATTATGCGAAACCTGCGGACCGGATAAACGCGGATTACTCGCCCCGTGATGAATACGCCGGCAGAATCAGGGAGGTTTCTGAGTGTTTATTACCCTCGAAGGTATAGATGGTGCCGGAAAAAGCACCCAGGCGAGAATTCTGGAACGTCTCATCGCCAGAACAGGTGAAGGGCGCCCGACGGTAAGGACGCGGGAACCCGGCGGCTGGGAAGGCAGCGAACCCTTGCGGAAGCTCATTATAGAAGAACACTTCCACCATCCATGGACGGAAGCCCTTCTGTTCATCGCCGACAGATGCGAGCATTTTAAAAGGGTCATTCTTCCCGCCCTGCAACGGAATGAAATCGTACTGTGCGAGCGATACAACGACTCGACCCTTGCCTACCAGGTTTGGGGAAGGGGTCTTCCGGAAGAGGATGTCAGAAAGGTTATCCTTGCAACGGGACTCCCGGAACCGGATCTCACTTTCTGGCTTGACCTGGATGTTGAAAAAGCCCTTGAACGCGTATCCTCCAGGGGAGAACCGGACAGGATAGAATCTGACAGGTACCTTCTGGAAAGAATTTCAAAAGGGTACAGGTTTCTCTGGAAGAAATACCCCCGAAGGATTCGCAAGATAGACGCCAGCGGGACGCCGGAAGAAACGGCCAGCAAGATCAAAGCCGAACTGCGCCTTGTCTTGGCGGCTCTGGAAATTCCTGATCAAAACGGCGGGAATCCGCCCAGGGAACATGAAAAAAGGAGAAACCCCGATGCAGGAACACCATAAGGGCATGTCAGTTGTGACTGAAATGCTGGATGTTATGTCGAGCTGTGTCGACACGGGTCAAAGCATTGCGATCATCGCCCCGAAACCGCTCCAGAGGGAATTGGCGACACGCTTCGCATCCCGGGTACTGTGTCTTTTGGGGAAAGGGGAAGACGGTTGCCCTTCATGCCTTTCCTGGAACGGAGAAAATCATCCGGACCTGCTCATGATTGGCACACCAGAGCAGCCGCCGGGAATTGAAGACTGCCGGCACATATGGGAGGACATTTCCCTGGTGCCCGTGGTCGGGGCGTGTCGCCTTGCCGTTCTTTTCGGATGTGACAGACTTTCCCTGCCGGCCGCCAACAGCCTGTTGAAAATTACGGAAGAACCTCCCGAGAAAGGTCGCATTCTTATGATGCTTGAGGGGGATACGCTGATCCCGACACTCAAAAGCCGTTTACGCGTATTCTCTTACCCTCGCGGAAAGGGCGACAGCAGGAGCGCCCCCCCAGCGGGCAAAGCGGAGTTTGTCAAATGGATGGAGGCTACAAGGAACAAGAAACCCGCCGAAATCCTTGTCGAGCTGTCAGAATTGGTGCCTGCATTGACAGCAGATCGGCAGACGGACCTTGCGTCACGAATCGAACTCGCCAGGATGCTGGCGGAAAAAGCCAATCTTTCGACACCGATGATCCAGGATTTGGTGCATGCAGCTGTTCAGGAGGGATCAAGATTTGACAATGTATTTGATGACCTTTGGTAAACCCAGGTTCCTCGGTGTCCTTGAATCGGAACACAAGCTTGAAAAGGGCACGCATGTGGTTATTTCTTCTGCAAGAGGAACGGAACTGGCCATCAACATAGGGGCTTCGGACCCTGAAAAAATTTTCGAATGCAGGGAAAGACTTCTTGGTGCACCGACGGATTCACAGGCAAAAGGCGGGGAACCGCCATTCCAGGAACTTGCCTTCGACCGGGCGGCAACGGCTGAAGACCTGAAAACCCGGGAAAAACAGGAAGAAGAAGAGGAACAGATCCTGATATCGGCACGGAAAATGCTCAGGGATCACAAGCTTCCCATGAAACTGGTGGATGTCGAGCACCTTCTTGACGCAAAAAAGCTTTTTTTCTACTTCACTGCAGAGCAGCGGATCGACTTCAGGGCCTACGTAAGGGATCTTGCAAGGACCTTCAAGACCAGGATAGAACTCAGGCAGATAGGCGTTCGGGACGAGGCGAAAATCGTCAAAGGCCTTTCGCCTTGTGGCTTGCCCTGTTGCTGTTCGTACTGGCTCGAGCGTTTTGATCCCATCTGTATCAAAATGGTCAAAGAACAGAACCTTGCACTGAATCCCGCAAAAATCTCGGGAATATGCGGAAGGTTAATGTGCTGCTTGGCCTTTGAGCATGACATGTACCATCAACTCTGGGAAAATCTTCCTAATCCGGGAACCAAGATTAAAACACCCGGAGGCAATTATGTGTTGTCGGGCATCGATATTCACAGCAAATCCGTACGCGTTCTACACCCGGAAAAGGGAGAAATACTCGTTAAAGTCGATGACTTTGAGGATTTCAAGGCATGCGTGCAGGAAGGGAAAGCCTGGGAAAACACCCGAAGCGAAAAGACGGCGGAAAAGAAAATTTTTACCGAGGCGGCCCTAGAAACGGGTGAAACCTCGAGGAAAGACCTTTCATGCCAAACGGACCTTCACGAAGGGCAAAAAAGTGCCGAAAGGGACTCCGGCACGGGGCGCAAGACAAAGGATGTAGAAAGCACGAAAGCGAAAGAAGCGACCAAAGGCACAGGGACAGCGGAGAAGGAAAAACCTCGGCGGCACACACGAAAAAAGTCAAAACATGTAAAACCGGCTTCCGAAGCTTCATCCCGTGGAAATCAGCAAGATGCCCAAAAAGACGCGAAACATGATTCTCCCGAAAAAGCCAGTGCACAGCGAAAGCCTAGACGCCGCAAGGTGCGGAAAAAAGAACGGCGCTCCCGCGACAAAGGCTAGAAAAAGCCGTTCAATTGTGGCATTAACTACTACAAGCTATATGTGAAATTCTTCGGGGAGTGACGGAAATGCTTGACAGGTTTCGAAAAAAGCTCCAGCACGTCGGTTCCAGATGGGGCCTCGACAATCTTCTGGGCGGCAGCGGGCAAATTGACGATGAGTTTTGGGAAGATCTCGAGAGTCTCCTCTTGCGGGGTGACGTCGGAGTAGAAACTTCAGAAAGGATCATCAGCAGTCTTCAGGAAAAAAGCCGTCGGGAAAAAATACGGACGAAAGAAGGCATCAAAACTGCTCTCAGGGATATCCTCAGTCAAAACCTGGCATCGATCCTGAAAATGGGAGAACCCGTCGATTGCCGGGAGGGGGAAAACTGCGTCATCCTTCTTGCGGGGGTTAACGGAAGTGGGAAAACAACCACGGCGGCGAAAATCGCGCGCATGCTGGAAGATGAAGGAAGGAACCCGCTTCTCGTAGCTGGTGATACCTTCAGGACAGCCGCCATCGACCAGCTGAAGCAACTTGGGGACACCCTCGGAATAGGGGTTATCGCCCGAGAGCCCGGAAGCGATCCCGCGGCCGTCGTTTTTGACGCGATCCGTTCCGCTATGGCAGGAAACGCAGATTGTCTCATTATCGATACGGCCGGCCGTCTGCATACAAAGAAAAACCTGATGGAGGAACTCCGAAAGGTCTCACGAATCATCGACAGGGAATGTGAAGGATGGCAAAAAGAAACATTGCTGGTCCTCGACGCTGTTTCAGGGCAGAATGCCTTCCTTCAGGCGGCGGTCTTCCACGAAATCCTGAACCTTTCGGGAGTCGTCCTAACAAAATACGACCACACCGCCAGGGGAGGTATCCTTCTGGCGGTCGCATCGAGACTGCAACTTCCCGTCAGGTATGTGGGGCTCGGTGAAAACGTGGAAGATCTGACAACTTTTTCACCGGAAGATTTCGTAGACGGGCTTCTTAAATGAAAGGACTGAAATTCTTGTATGGAACCAAGAGTGAAACTCATAACGGGTGTTCTTTACCCTGACGAACCTCATCTTGAATGGGTTGCCGAAAGTCTTGAGGAAATTTTTGGCTCGGTGGAAAGGACCCTTTCGGGGATCCTCTTCGACCATACGGACTATTACCGGGAGATCGCCCCACGACTTTTCAGGGGCTTTTTCTCATTCAGCGGATTATGGCCCGCCGGGGGACTGGCGGACTGGAAAAGGGCTTCATGTGAGCTGGAAAAACGTTCCGGCCCGACAAGGACAGTCAATATAGACCCGGGATATGTCGACGGCGCAAGACTCGTCCTCGCTTCCACAAAGGATCACGCACACAGGATCTACCTCCGGGAGGGAATTTTCGCCGAAGTCACCCTCAGATATTCTGGTAAGGCGTGGCATCCTTACGATCATACCTTTCCGGATTTCGCATCCGGCATCTATGACACCTTCCTTGACGCCGCAAGAACTGATTGGCTGCGCGACGTTAAAGGCGAAAAGAAAGGATGACGTCTTTTGATCGAACGATACAGCACACCTGATATGGACAGGATCTGGTCCAGCGAAAACCGTTACCGCACGTGGCTTCAGGTGGAGTTGGCCGTCTGCCAGGCATGGACTGAAGCAGGCCGCATCCCGCCCGAGGCAAACGAGACCATTCTGGCGAAAGCCTCCTTCGATGAAAAACGCATACAAGAAATCGAAGCAGAAGTGCATCATGACGTCATCGCCTTCGTCACGGCCGTTGCGGAAACAGTCGGTCCGGAGGGTCGGTTTATCCACTTGGGAATGACCAGCAGCGATATAATCGACACGGCCGCCTCATTATTGTTGTCTGATGCCTTGGACGCGATTCTTGTGGACTTGGAAAAGCTCATGAAAGTTGTCTTGAAAAAAGCGAACAAATACAGATATCTACAGTGTATCGGCCGCACACACGGCGTCCACGCGGAGCCGACGACGTTGGGCCTCAAGATGTTGAACTGGTACGACCAGTTACGCCGTGATAGGAAACGGCTCCTCGCAGCGAAAAGTGCGGTTAGGGTCGGGAAGATCTCCGGAGCGGTGGGCACCTATGCCCACTGTCCTCCCGACATAGAGCGCAGGGTGTGCGAAATTCTGGGATTGAAACCGGCCCCCATATCGACACAAATCATTCAGCGCGACATTCACGCGGAAGTTTTGACCTCCCTGGCGATACTAGGAGGAACCGTCGAGAGGATCGCTCTGGAAATTCGCCACCTTCAGCGCACGGAAGTCCTCGAAGCGGCGGAGCCTTTCAGTTCACGTCAGAAAGGCTCCTCGGCAATGCCCCATAAACGGAATCCGGTCCTTTCAGAGCGGCTTTGCGGAATGGCCAGAATCCTGAGGGGATATGCTGGCGTCGCCATGGAAAACATCGCGTTATGGCATGAACGAGACATTAGTCATTCTTCGACGGAACGGGTCATCTGGCCTGACAGTTTCCACCTGGCCCAGTTCATGGTCAGGTCCCTCTTGTCGCTGATTCGGGACCTTGACGTTTTCGAAGAGAATATCGAAAGGAACCTTGAACTCACAAAAGGGCTCGTTTTCAGCCAAAGGGTTCTTCTTGCCCTTGTCGAAAAGGGAATTGAAAGAGAGAGGGCCTACGAGACGGTACAACGCAATGCCATGCAATCTTGGGAGAGGGGAAGCGATTTCCGTGAACTTTGCCTTGAGGATCCCGCAATTACAGAAGTTCTCGGCAAAGAAATTTTGAATTCTCTCTTTGATGTAGGGTATTATATTAGATACGTGGATGAGATTTTCGGCAGATTCTGCGTGAATCAAGGCAAAGATGGGTAATAACGACCATTATTCTGGAAACCTTGTCGAGGAGGGGGGAACATTGACACAACCTGAACGCAATATGGCCCTGGAACTCGTACGCGCTACTGAGGCCGCGGCGATGGCTGCAGGCCGATGGATGGGAAGAGGAGACAAGAATGCCTCCGATAACGCGGCGGTCAATGCGATGAGGTACATGCTGAACACAATAAGCATGTACGGTGTTGTTGTCGTCGGAGAGGGCGAGAAGGACGAAGCTCCAATGCTTTACAGCGGTGAAGTGCTCGGTACGGGAGACGAACCTCCTGTCGACATCGCCGTAGATCCCATCGACGGAACACGCCTTCTGGCTCTGGGACGTCCCAATGCAATCAGCGTCGTCGCCCTGTCTGAAAGGGGCACCATGTACGACCCGAAACACATTTTCTACATGAACAAGATTGCTGCGGGCCCCGAGGCCGCGGAAGTCATTGACATCGAGGCTCCCATAGCCGAAAACCTGAAAGGCGTAGCAAAGGCCCTTCATAAATCGGTTGAAGACGTGACGGTTGTCGTCCTGGATCGCCCGAGGCATGAACAGATTATCTCGGAGATCCGTTCGGCTGGGGCAAGAATTCGGTTGATACCTGACGGTGACATTGCCGGGGCCCTGATGACGTGCAAGGAAGAAAGCGGTATCGACTTGCTTGTGGGGATAGGCGGGTCTCCCGAAGCCGTCGTCAGCGCCTGTGCGTTGAAGTGTGTCGGCGGGAACATGCAATGCAAGCTTTGGCCGCGAAACTCCGAGGAAGCAGCCAAATGCCGGGAGCTCGGGATGGACCTTCGGCAGGTTTTGTCGATAAATGATCTTGTCTCTTCGGATAATGTCTTCTTCGCCGCAACGGGAGTCACCGACGGCGAGTTGCTCAAGGGAGTCCGGTACGAGGGAAGCAGAATCAGGACAGCATCTCTTGTCATGCGCTCCAAGAGCGGAACTATCCGTTATGTCGACGCCATCCACAGCTTGCGGAAACTTGAAATGTTCAGCGACATCGAATACGGTCCGAGGTATGATTGAACCTGAACCGGAGCCGCTCATATGACGGCTCCGGATTCTTCCCTCCCTGCTATTCAGCCTTTCAGGTATGCCGCACCCACGGCAATTTGCCCTACGGACACGGCCTCGTCATTTGGTGCAAGAGATGAGTGCCAGAGTGGTTCGAGTTTTTTTGCCCGCAATGCGGCAACAGAAAGCGAAAGAAGCCGCCGGTTCTGCCAGACTCCCCCTGACATTACCACCTTCCGGACTCCATAATCCCTGGAAACCTTCAGACATGCCTCAGCCAACGCTTCTGCGAGGCCGGCATGAAAGGCCGCCGCTATTTCCCGCGGCCCAATCTCCTTCAGATTTTCAAGAATCCAGCTCACGGCAGGCCTCCAGTCGATCACCCATGCACTTCTTTCATGAATGATAGCGAAGGGGACTTTCTTTCTTCCGACACCTTCGGCACAAGCTTCAAGCTCCATGGCGGCTTGACCGTCATAGCTGACGCTGCTTTTCACTCCGATCAACGCCGCAACGGCGTCAAAAAGCCTTCCACAGGAAGAAGTGACGGGAGAGTTTTTTGCAGACTCGGCAACAGCCGGGATGATAGCCTCGTAAGCCGGCCAAAGGCAAAGGGCCTTTTCAATTCCTTCCGCTTTTCCGAAGGTTTCGATGAGTAAAGAAAGGGCATATCTCCAGGGTTCGGTAATTGACTTTTCTCCGCCCGGAAGGAACGCCCCTCGAAGGTGTCCGGCCCTTTCGAAGGACCGGCTGTCACCGAAAAGAATTTCCCCTCCCCAGATGGATCCATCCGTTCCGTAACCGGTTCCATCCAGTATCAGGCCTATCACCGGACCTTCGACACCCTTTTCAAGGAGGCACGACGCCATATGAGCATGGTGATGCTGAACTTTCAGGGTTTCTATCTCCTCACCAAGGACCTTGTCAGCGATGTACCCGGAGACATACTGCGGGTGCATGTCCTTGACGATCAGCCGGGGAGTGAACCGGAAAAGCTCCAGAAAATGCCGCAACGTTTTTTCATAATAAATGGTCGTCTCAAGGCGTTTCAAATCACCCAGGTATTGACTCGCGATAACAGATTTCCCAATCGAGAGGGCGAAGGTGGACTTCATTTCCGGGCCGCAGGCCAGCATAGGGGGGAGCTTTTCAGCAGCGACAATCGGGTGTGGAACAAAGCCTCTCGCCCTGCGAAGGAGAATCTGTCTTTTGCCTGCAAAGGTCACAACAGAATCATCGATTCTATTTTGGATCCTCCGGTCGTGAAGGAGGAGATAATCGACGATATTTGCCAAGGACTGAAGGGCTTCCTCGTTCGTCGCCAGGATGGGGCTTTCTGAAAAATTGGCACTGGTCATGACCAGCATCGGGATGCGCTCCATGATGAGATGATGAAGAGGCGTATAGGGGAGCATGACACCCAGCGTATTTTGCCCGGGAGCAAGAAAGCCGCTTACGGGTGACATCTCTTTCTTTGGACAAATCACTATGGGGCACCGTGGCGAACGCATCATTTGCTCGGCTACAAGACTTACGTAAACCACGTCCTTCGCCGTTTCCATATCCCTGACCATAAGGGCAAAAGGCTTGTGAGGTCTTTTCTTCCGCTCCCGAAGCAGGGCGACGGGTTCATCTTCAGGAAGGCAGGCGATGTGAAAACCTCCAAGTCCCTTGATGGCGATAATCCGGCCTTCAAGGAGACGTTCTACCGACAGGTCGATTGCTTCGTCTTTTTCTGCCAGAACCTCGGCATTCCTGCCGTCAACCAGCCATACATGGGGGCCGAATTCGGGACATGCCACGGGCTGCGCGTGAAACCGCCTGTCACCGGGATCTTTATATTCTTTCTCGCACAGCGCGCACATACTGAATTCCGCCATGGTCGTCTTCGGCCTGTCATAGGGAAGTTCCCGGACGATACTGTAGCGGGGCCCGCAATTGGTACAATTAATAAAAGGGTATCTGAAACGGCGATCCCCGGGATCTCGCAATTCCCTCAGGCAATCCTCGCAAACTGCGATGTCGGGCGGGATCAACACCGTATTCTCGTTTTCGGATTTACTTGGTTCGATAATAAATTCACCGGCAGGCTTTCCTACATCTTCATCCGTTCCGCACCGCGAAATATCCTGTATGTTTGCCAGCGGCGGAGCATCCGTTAACAACCTCGACTCATACAAGTCGAGTTGTTTTTCTGTTCCAGCCAGTTCGATCCGTACTCCAATCGAGGTATTTGAAACAGTCCCCGAAAGACCGATTTCGCGGGCAAGACGCACGCAAAAGGGACGGAAACCGATCCCCTGGACTACTCCTGTAACAATAAGTTCCCGCTTTTTGTACATTGACAAGCCTCCAGTCTGAAGGCATTGTAATGCTGAGCCCTCAGGGCCTCAAGCCTGGCCTCAAAAAACGGATTCCACCACGAGGCCCAACAAGGAGTACTTCGATGGCATTGTTCGAAAACGGTTTGGTTCATGTGTATACGGGCAACGGAAAGGGGAAAACGACGGCGGCCCTTGGACTGGCTATCCGTGTCGCTGGTCATGGCGGAAGGGTGGTTTTCATCCAGTTCATGAAAGGATGGCCATATTACGGAGAAATATCAGGTTTGGCGTCTCTTGAGGGAGTGGACCACATCGCTACAGGCCGTACGGATTTTGTGGACCGGGCTCACCCGGATCCGGTCGACATTGCCGAGGCCCGGTGTGGTTTTGAAAAATCGGCGGCACTTTTGAAAGCCGGGAAACACGACCTTGTCGTTCTCGACGAAATACTCGTGGCTATCGATTTCGGAATGCTTTCGACCTTTCAAACCCTTGAAGCGCTTGCGTCCAGGGCTCGCCATGTGGAAGTGGTTCTTACGGGAAGAGGTGCCCCTCATGAACTCATCGAGTACGCTGATTATGTCACCGAAATGATGGAACGGAAACACCCTTTCCGAAAAGGCGTTCCCGGCCGCAAGGGAGCGGAGTATTGAAAAATGATATGCCCTCTTTTTTCCGGAAAGCGAAACCGAGCTTATCATCGTCACGTTGAGTCACTAAACGTGCCCTTACCTTTCAGGCTGTTCACTTTCGTTTCTCAAGGACGAACAGATATTAAAAGGTGGGACCGGTGATTGAAGGCGATTCTCGGTTTCAGCGGCGGGATAGACAGCGCCATGGCGGCCCATTTCCTCCGGGAAGAGGGCTACAGGGTATTGCCGGTGACATTTGTGTTCAGCGAAAAAAACCGTGCAGAAACACTTCTGCGTGCAAAAAAGGCGGCAAGGATCCTGGGACTCGATACTCCCGTAATTGTAGATAAGACCGACCTTTTCAGGGCAAAGGTGATCGACTCTTTCCTTTCCTTTTACAAACAGGGCCTGACACCGAACCCCTGTGTTCTGTGTAACGAACAGGTCAAATTCAGGGCTTTGGTTGAAATGGCCGACAAACTCCAATGTGAGACAGTGGCGACCGGGCACTACGCACGCATCGGCAGCGGAAACCGCCCGAGTCTCCTGCGGGGAATAGACCCGAAAAAGGACCAAAGCTACATGTTGTACCGACTCAACCCTGGGTTTTACGGAAAGATCCGCTTTCCTCTCGGCTGCCGTACGAAGGAGGAAGTGAAAGAAAGCGCCAGGGAACTCTTCCCCCCGCTGAGCGGAATAACCAAAGAAAGCAGCGACTTGTGTTTCCTGTCGAAAGACCAGCTCCCGAATTTTCTTGAAAAAAACGTGAAAGACAAGCCTGGTGGAATTTATTCCACCGCCGGCGAATATCTGGGGTCACACCTAGGACTTTCGCGATACACCATAGGGCAGCGTCAGGGACTTGGCCTTTCGGGTGGGCCGTGGTTCGTTACAGCCAAAGACAGACTCACCAACAGGCTGGTAGTCGGTCGCCGAAAAGATCTGGCCGTCAACGTGATAGAATGTTTTGACCCTGTCTTTCATGAAAACCTTCATGTCGGGCAGATCGTCTCGATGAAGCACCGGTACCAAGCATCCTTTGTCAATTCCGAGATTCTAGCTGTTACACACGGCAGGTTCCATCTTTTTTGTCTCGAACCCGCCTACGGGGTTGCCCCCGGACAGTCAGTAGTCCTATATTCGGGGGAAAGAATCCTCGGAGGTGGTATCATTGAAAAAACCTTCTGGAGGAGGTCTTCCCATGATGCAAACACCCCGCTCACTGAAGGCCGATGAACTTCGTAAAAGGACGGACCCGAACTCCCTTGGACTTCGTTCGACCCAGGAAGTCGGTTGCCTTGACGCGCTTATCGGACAAAAAAGGGCGGTCAATTCAATTTCTTTCGGACTGGAAGTCCAGAACAAGGGGTACAACATCTTCGTCGTCGGCGACCATGGAAGCGGCCGAACAACCTATTCTCTTGAAAGAATTCGAAACAGGGCGAAGACTGAAAAGACACCGGATGACCTGATTTATGTCTATAACTTCGATAACCCTGATGAACCCCTGGCGATCGCCACCCCGGCGGGTCAGGGGAAAAAACTTGCCGACCACCTTGAGGACCTCGTGGAAGAACTGAAAAACGCCTTGAGCAAGGCCTTCGAAAACAGTCAGTATGAAGACGCCAAGGCACAACTCGTAAAGGAATTCCAGGAACAGGTGAACTCCCTGATGGAAGAGCTGCGTTTTTGGGCTTCGGAAAAGGGCTTCGCCATCAAGAGGACACCCCAGGGATTCGTCAACATTCCCCTCGTGGAAGAGCACGAAGGGGACCAAGGCAGCGAAAGCTCTGAAAGTGAAAACGAAGCCGGCGAAGCCCCGAAGGGCGATCAGAAGCGGGAAAACGGTCAGCCGAAAAAGAAAGAAATGCAACAGGAAGACTTCGAGGCGCTTTCTGATGAGGAAAAAAAGTCTCTGCAGGAGACATCCGAGGAAGTCTCCCAGAAAACGCTCGAAGTTTTGCGGAACATAAGGGACAAGGAAAAAAAGCTCAAGGAGAGAATCCGTGAACTTGAAGCGGAAATCTGCAGGACAGCCATCCGCCCATATCTCCAGGAAACAAGAGACCGGTTCGGCGCCGAAGGCAAACTGGGCGAGTGGATCGATGCGCTGACTGAAGATATCATTGAGAATTTCAACCTTTTCGTTGCGGCGGCCCGGGACGATTCCGGAGCGGAAGTCGATTTCAGCCGCTATTCCGTCAACGTCTTCGTCAGCAATGATCCGGAAGCCGGGGCTCCCGTCATTTGGGAAACCAACCCCACCTATTACAACCTGTGCGGCAAGATCGAATACGAAAGCCGCCAGGGCGTGCTGACCACAGATTTCAGGAAAATCATTGCCGGGGCGATACACCGGGCCAATGGCGGTTACCTTGTCCTTCATGCGGAAGAGGTTCTCAGGAATTTCATGTCCTGGGATGCGCTGAAGCGGGCTCTCAGGACACAGGAACTGGCTGTCGAAAACCTTGGCGAACAACTGGGAGTGATCCCCGTTTCCTCGCTGCGGCCGCAGCCTGTCCAACTGAAAACGAAAGTGGTCCTCATCGGGACACCCTGGTTATATCATCTCCTCAACATCTACGACCCCGAATTCCAGAAACTCTTCAAGATCAAGGCCGATTTCGACGTTGACATGCCGAGGACAAGCGAAACGGAACAGCAGATGGCGTGTTTCGTCGGTAGTTATGTAACCAAAGAGGGACATCGGCATTTTACTGCTGACGGGATAGCGGAACTTATCGAGTGGTCCTCACGGCTTGCAGGCCACTCGGACCGAATGTCGACGCAGTTCAACAAGATCGCGGAAATCATCGTCGAAGCCTCGGCCTGGGCGGGAACAGAAGAGGAGGAAATGGTCACCGCGGAGCATGTCAGGAAAGCCATCAAGGAAAAAACCTTCAGGGTCAATCTGATTGAAGAACGCCTGAGAAGAGCCTTTGCCGAAAAGACCATCCGCATACAGACGGAAGGCAAACTGACGGGGCAGATCAACGGCCTGACCGTTGTGGACATGAAAGACCACTTTTTTGGTCATCCTGTCAGGATAACGGCAAACGTTTACATGGGGACGGAGGGCATCGTCAACATCGAGCGGGAAGTCAAGATGACCGGCCCGATTCACAACAAGGGGCTCTTGATCCTGGGCAGCTATCTTGGGAAAAAATACGCCCAGGACATGCCTCTATCGCTGACGGCACGAATTACCTTCGAGCAGACCTATTCAGGCGTCGAAGGTGACAGCGCTTCCTCCACGGAGCTCTATTGCCTGCTTTCAGCCCTTTCGGATGTCCCGCTGAAACAGGGAATCGCCGTCACCGGTTCCGTAGATCAGCACGGCAATGTCCAACCCATAGGCGGAGTCAACGAAAAAATCGAAGGGTTCTTTGAATATTGCAGGATCTCAGGTCTCACCGGGGATCAGGGAGTCATCATTCCGGAGGGGAACGTCCAGAATCTCATGCTGGGACATGACGTGATCGAAGCCGTAAAAGAAGGCAAATTCCACATATGGACCGTTGAAACCATTGATGAAGGCATAGAAATTCTGACCGGTGTCGCCGCAGGAGAGCCAGATGAAAGCGGTTGCTATCCCCCCGATTCCATTCACGGAAAAGCCATGTCAAAGCTGTATGACTGGATGAAAAAGTCCACGAAGTTGAAAAAGGACATCGAAGCTCTCGACGAAACAGCCTGCCGCAGCAAGGAAGAAGAAAAGGATCAACAAGACAGCACTGAGGAAAAAGGAAATGGCTCGACAGACGACCGTTGAATCCAGGAGACCATCCCCGAAGAAGTGCCCCCTGCGGGACTTGCCGGATCGGGGACACCTCCTGCAGTGCCTGGACATCCTTGAAAGGACGTGGAAACAGGAGAGCTCTCCTTCAGTGCGTTTCGACGATGACCCCCTCGATAGTCTCGTGAGAACCGTTCTTTCGCAGAACACGAACGACACGAACAGGGACAGGGCGTACGAAAACCTGAGAAAGCGTTTCCCCGACTGGAAGGATGCCCTCGGGGCGAAAACAGAAGAGATTGCGGAAGCCATCAAAAGCGCGGGCCTCTCAAACACCAAGGCCGGTCGTATCAAGGAGATTCTGAAAACCGTCAAAATGACATTCGGCGTCCTGAGCCTGGAAAAAATGAAGGAGTGGGACGATTCCGAAGCCCGGCGGTTTCTTCAGGATTTACCTGGCGTCGGCCCAAAAACGGCAGCATGTGTCCTGCTGTTTGATCTCCACATGCCGGCCTTTCCTGTAGATACCCACGTCGCGAGAGTCAGCCGGCGGATCGGTTGGGTGCCCTCCGGGGCGACGCCTGAAACCATTCAAGGGTGTCTGGAACAGATCGTTCCGCCGAACCGGTATCTTGGTGCCCATCTGAATCTGATTTTCCATGGCAAAAATATTTGCCGAGCACGAAAACCCGA
The DNA here is from genome assembly GCA_049974925.1 of Thermovirgaceae bacterium. Taxonomy (GTDB): domain Bacteria; phylum Synergistota; class Synergistia; order Synergistales; family Thermovirgaceae; genus UBA1876. The sequence continues at coordinate 29,108 of JBNGDE010000008.1, forward strand.
GTGCTTTCGCTGCCCGATAGCGGATTTGTGCCTCACCGGGATGGAGAACCTGGCATCCTGAAAAAACCCTTTATCGTCGCCTGTGCCATTTGCGAAAACTATTCGCCGGGAAAGAAGGAGAAAGAACCCCGTTCTTCTGTGCTTATAGCCGACAATACCGGGTACATTTTTACACATCAACGGGACGAGCTCTTCCACAGAACGGGGATGAAAGCCATTCAGAAGGAAGGCATCGCCGAGCTCTCGCTCTTTTCAGCGGAAGGATACACGCCTGGTAGCCCATGGTGCGAGAAAAAGTAAGCCCTGTGCCCCGTTTCGGCCATCGAAATGAACCCTCTGCCGGTCATAGACAGGAGAAAATGCGTCAAATGCCTGTGCTGCCATGAAATGTGTCCTGAAGGAGCGATGACGGTGAAGGAAAACATGTTCCTGAAGATTTTCCGGAAGTCAAAACTAACAGGGTAATTTTTGCCGAAAAACTCCCTGCATAAAAAAAGGAGATCTTCTTCCCCTGACCGACAGCGAAGAAGACCTCCCCAAAAATTGTGCAGGATGGCCTAAAAAGAACCTTATTCCTGCTCCTTGATTCTTTCCAGGACCAGTTTGTAACCGTCAGCCCCGTACTCGAGGAACTTTTTTACCCGGCTTATCGTCGCAGTGCTCGCCCCGGTCTGCTGGGCAATCTGCGGATAGGTATACCCTTCTCTCAACAATCTCGCAACCTCAAGGCGCTGGGCCAATGCTCGGATTTCTCCTATCGTCGCGATGTCTTCGAGAAAACAGTATACATCTTCGACGGTTTCCAGGGACAGGATCCCTTTGCAAAGCTGATCGGTAAGTCTGTCTTTCCATTTTTCCGCCATGCCTATTCTCCTCCTTATGGCAAAAGGTACTTTAACGTATTTTAGCATTGCTGTTTCTGGAGGACAAGCCTTCCTTCGTAGGTATTTACTTCTAAATCAGCGCATACGATATGCGGCTTGACGGGCTCCCGGACGGTGCCTATAATAATGTCCGCTGGCCGGGCTGGCGGAAGCGGTAGACGCACGGGACTTAAAATCCTGTGGACGAAAGTCCATGCGGGTTCGATTCCCGCGCCCGGCACCACACAGTTCAAGGTCGGCAAAAAAGTACCGCGGGGTGGAGCAGCCAGGAAGCTCGTCGGGCTCATAACCCGAAGGTCGCAGGT
>JBNGDE010000009.1:0-30284 GCA_049974925.1 Thermovirgaceae bacterium
CTTTTTCGTCAGCCGTACCCCTGTTTTCGGGCGTTTGCTGTCAAAGTCGAGTAATAGTAACGCTTAGTCATATCACAATGCGGTATTGCCAAGGCAGGAGAAACATCTAAATTATGGGAGGTGTTTTTTGTGAAAAAAATGAATGTTTTTTTGCTATTTGCTTTAGTGGTTGTGTTTATGACAGGAATTGCTAGCGCCGAACCTATTGCTTACGAGGACTTCAAGCTGGCAGCCATCTACCAGACTCCCATAGAAGAGCCCTGGGATGGTGCGATACATCAGGCATGCCTCAAAGCCCAGGAGGAACTGGGAATCACCTATGAATTTGCTGAGAGTGTAGGAGCAGCAGATTTCGAGCGGGTGATGCGCGAATACGCTGAGCGGGGATTCCATTTGATAGTTGGTGATGCCTTCCTGGCTGGTGAAGAACCTTCACGGAGGGTAGCTAAAGATTATCCCGATGTAGCTTTTGCCTTCGGAAGTGAATTTGCGGAACAGGAGCCCAACTATTCTGTTTTTGACAACTGGATTCATGAACCTTCCTATCTTTGCGGTATCATCGCCGGCAGACTCACTAAAAGCAATATTTTAGGCATCGTCGCTGCACTCCCGATTGCTGAAGTGAACCGCCTGGTTAACGCTTTCAAGCTGGGAGCCCTTTCCGTAAATCCTGATGTGAAGGTGAAAGTGTCTTACATCGGAAGTTGGTTTGATCCGCCAAAAGCGAAAGAGGCCGCAATAGCGCAGATAGAGGCTGGCGCGGACTTGCTATTTGCGGAACGATTCGGAGTTTTCGGAGCATGTAAGGAGCATGGAGTACTGGCTTTTGGAAACATGGTAGACCAACATGAACTTGCTCCGGAAGTTGTAGTGACAGGTCCTGTCTGGGATATGTATCCGACAATTCAATATAGTATCGATGCTGTAAGGAAGGGAGAATGGAAAGCCCAGAATCTGAAGGAATGGAGCATGATGGCAAAAGGAGGCGCAAGCCTTGCTCCATTCCACGAATTTGAAGAGAAGCTTCCGAAAGACCTCATCGCGGAAGTTCGGGATCTCGAGCAGAAGATCCTTAACGGAGAATTCGAGATTCCCATAGTCGAAGAGGAGCTCAAGTCTGATTGATCCGGCTCAGTGGCATCCAGCAGCTGTATTGACGTTTTGGAAAAATGCCGGCTTCCAGTAATACTCTGGAAGCCGGCATTAATAAAGCTCCCTACCGTACACGGATCTCCAGGAAAATCGATTGCGAAAAGAATTATTACGAGATTCTTCATATTCCGCAGAAGCCTAAATAAGCCATCGTTCCCGGAGGAAAGATAGTATTCTTTGCCAGACAGCTTGCTAGATGTAAAACACGGGGGAGAAAAAATGACAAATAACAAGCCTGTTCCTGTTGTCGAAATGCGCTCGATCAGGAAAACCTTCATGGATGTTGTTGCCAACAATAATGTAAACTTCAGGCTTCATAAGGGTGAAATTTGCGCCCTGCTGGGCGAGAACGGCGCCGGGAAAACGACCCTCATGAATATACTTTTCGGATATTACGCTGCCGACAGAGGAGAGATCTTTGTCAAGGGTAAAAAAACGGTTTTTTCCTCACCCCATGATGCAATACGCAACAGTATAGGGATGGTACACCAGCATTTTTCTCTTGTTTTTTCCCAAACCGTTCTTGAAAACGTCGTCGTGGGAAGCTTCGGGGGGAAATTTTTTCTTGACCTCAAGGAGGCAAGAAAAAAGCTGCTTGATATCCAGAAGCGTTTCGGGCTTCAAGTGGATCCCGATGCTCCCGTTTGGACATTGTCCGTAGGAAGTCAGCAAAAGGTTGAAATTCTCAAGGCGCTATACCGCGAAGCTGAAATACTCATTCTTGACGAGCCTACAGCGGTATTGGCGCCTCTGGAAACAGAGGAACTGTTTAAAACCCTTCGTATTCTCGCGGCGGAAGGCAGGTCGGTCGTCTTCATATCCCATAAGCTTCATGAAGTAATGGAAATTTCTGACAGAGTTGTTGTTTTGGCAAAAGGAGAAGTTGTAGCTGAAAGGAAAACGTCAGAAACTTCCGAAAAAGAGCTGGCCAACCTTATGATTGGCCATGAATTTGCAAAGGAGCCGTACAGATCGTCCAAAAACAAAGGAGCTCCGTTGTTAGAGGTGAAGGACCTGATCGTCAGAAGCGACAAAGGGTATGATGATGTGAAAAACATTTCTTTCAATCTCCATATCGGCGAAATCACAGGCCTAGCTGGTGTTTCGGGAAACGGGCAAAAGGAACTTGCCGAAGTTTTGTTTGGTATCCGTGAGCCGGAGCAAGGTCTGGCCAAGATCGGCGACCAGGTTCTACCTTGGGGAAACCCAAAAGCGGCTGTCAATTTGGGGATTGGCAGAATTCCCGAAGACAGGATGACTACAGGCCTGATCCTCGACCTTACAGTAGAAGAAAATCTCGTTCTTGAGAATCATATGAATTTCAAGAAGGGATGGACGATGGACTACAGGAGCATCAGAAAATATGCAGAAAAGCTTATCAGGGATTTTTCCATAAAAACCGCAGGCCCCAAAGCCATAGCAAAAACCCTGTCGGGCGGGAACCTTCAAAAGATTATTCTTGCCAGAGTTCTGACGGCATCTCCACGCATACTTGTAGCTTCCCAGCCGACGCGAGGGCTCGATGTCGGCGCCGCGGAGTATGTTCACCGCCGAATTCTGGAAGCAAGGGATGCCGGTGCGTCGGTTCTGCTCATCTCTGAAGACCTGGATGAAATTTTCATGCTCAGTGATCAGATTATGGTTCTGTACGAAGGAGAAATAATGGGGACAACCAGTCGCGTGGATGCTTCAATGGAACAAATTTCTCTCTGGATGAGCGGGGTAAAAGACAAATGCGCCTGATCATGCAAAAACGAGCCCCACTTGCCGGATGGATACAGGTGCTTTTGCCCTTAGGAGCAATTCTTTTGACACTTGCCCTCTCTGCAGTCCCGATTCTCTTCGCCGGAGGCGACCTCTGGTTGTCTTATTATTCGCTGTTCAAAGGTGCTCTAGGCACCAGGTACAATCTCCTTGAAACCTTTACTCACACTGCCCCTTTGACTTTCACCGGACTTGCCGTTGCCTTTGCTTTCAGAGCAAAGTTTTGGAACATCGGGGCTGAAGGTCAGTTGCTTGCCGGGGCGATTGCAGCTGCTTGGGTAGGCATCAACGCACCTGCGGTTCCAAGAGTTCTGCTCCTTTTTATGATATGCCTTGCGGGCTTTCTCGCCGGCGGGTTTTGGGCGACGATACCGGCTTTCCTGAAAAACAGGCTGAAGGTCGATGATGTTGTATCGTCACTGCTTTTGAATTATGTCATGTGGCACATCATGGGTTTCCTGCTTTTTGGACCGATGCAGATGCCGGGTTCCAGTTGGCCGCGATCGGCCGCGATTGCACAGGCCGCGCACTTCCCGATATTGCTCTCGCGTTCACGTTTTCATTTGGGCATAATCCTGGCGGCAATTGCAGTTCTTATCGTCTGGTTCATCAACAGCAAAACAGAACTGGGATTCCAGTCGCGCGCGGTGGGAGCAAATGCCAGAGCTGCAGCTTTCAGCGGCATCAATGTTAATTCAGTTATTTTCAAGACAGCCCTCATCTCCGGTGGTCTTGCCGGGATGGCAGGTGTCGGGGAAGTCGTCGGGATACATTTTCACCTCTTGATGGATGTTTCTCCGGGATTCGGTTATTCGGGGATAGTAATCGCAATGCTAGGCAGGTTGCATCCCGTCGGTACAGCCTTGGCTGCATTTTTCTTCAGTACCGTTATAGTGGGTGCCCAATCCATGAGCAGAATGACGGGGGTACCTACCTATATCGCAGACGTTATCCAGGCCTTTGCGCTTCTGATCATGCTGATAATACTTCTTTTTACCGAATACCGGGTAAAGTTGGTGAGAGACTGATGGAGCAAATATTTAACCTGGCTTTTCTGGCTGGTCTTCTCGGGGCCATGATGCGAATGGCGACACCTATCATTTTCGGAACCCTTGGTGAGATCATAGTTGAGCGTTCGGGCGTGTTGAACCTGGGAATTGAGGGTACCATGCTCATGGGCGCCATGATCGGGTTTCTTACAACTCTTCACACAGGCTCCCTATGGTTGGGTGTTTTGGCTGCCGCCGGGATTGGTATACTCCTGTCTCTTCTTATGGCGTTTCTTAGCGTTATTCTGGGGTTATCGCAGCATGTCTCGGGGCTAGGCATTACCCTTTTGTCAACGGGACTTGCCATGTTTATTTACAGGCTGGCAGTGGGGTCGCCTGTTTCGCCCCCGACGATAAAGCCTTTCGTGCCGGTAGCCATACCTTTCCTGTCAAGTCTTCCTGTTATAGGAAGGGCCCTTTTCCAACAATACAGCCTTGTTTATATCGCTTTTCTTCTAATACCTGTCATCTGGGTTCTTCTCTACAAGACATCCTGGGGGCTTGTAATCCGGACAGTGGGAGAAAACCCTCTTGCCGCTGACACAGTCGGAATAAACGTAAATCTGGTGAGAACCCTTTGCCTGGCTGCGGGCGGAGCATTGATGGGCATCGGAGGAGCCTTTCTCACCTTGGCACACCAGGACATGTTCCTTCTGGAAGTTGTTGGTGGCAGGGGATGGGTTTGCATTGCCATGGTTATTTTCGGTAACTGGAACCCTGTCAAGGGGGCCGGAGGTGCCTTGCTTTTCGGTTTTCTGGACGGGCTTCAGCTGAGGCTTCAAAGTATCTGGTACAAAATACCCTTCCATTTGTTTCTCGTTGTCCCGTACCTCATAACCATTATTGCACTGGCAACCATGTCTCGAAAGACTGCGGCACCTAGCAGCTTGCTGAAACCCTATAGAAGGGAAGAAAAAGGCTAGGGGAAGAATTTTAAACCCGAAGTTTAATGAAAGGGGAACAAAGAATGAAACGATTACACGTAGGCAAGCCAGCTCCAAGAGTGGACGCCATTGACAAGGTAACTGGTAAGGCGTGTTATGTAGCGGATATTTCGCTTCCCCAAATGCTTCACGCAAAAGTGAAACGGGCAGGAATCCCGCACGGGAGAATCCGCAGCATAGAAACATCGAAGGCAGAGGCTATGCCTGGCGTAAAGAAGATTGTCACCGGGAAAGACTGTGAAATGCTTTTTGGAACCTGTCTCTGGGATCAGCCCCCGCTTGCAGTGGACAAAGTGCGTCATGCCGGAGAGGCCGTAGCAGTTGTGCTGGCGGAGACGGAAAATCAAGCGGCAGCTGCAGTGGAGATGATAAATGTGGAATATGAAGAGCTCCCATTTATCATTGATCCGATCAAGGCGGCCGATCCTGATGCCCCTCTTATCCACGAAAAAAACGGGACCTACCGCAGAGCCGAATATTCGGTTCATCCAATTCCCGGGACGAATATTTTCCATCATTACAAGCTTCGGAAGGGAGATCTTGAAGCTGGCCTTTCCGAGTCGGAAGTGACCGTGGAGGAAGAGTTTGAGTTCCCGATCTCAAGTCACGCGGCACTGGAACCTCATGGGGCTGTTTGCCGCTTCAGCTATGACGGGGAAATAGAAATCTGGGCATCCAATCAGGCTCCTTTTGTTCTTAGGGACGTTCTTTCCGACATGTTCGATATTCCGGCCTCCAAGGTCAGAGTTCATATTCCTTACCTCGGGGGAGGTTTCGGCGGGAAGTCAGATGTTTCGATCGAGCCCATGGTGGCATACGCGGCAAGCTTTGTCCCAGGATATGCTGTGAAGCTTGTGCTGACAAGAAAAGAGGTTTTCACGTCCTCTCTGGTTGGTCGCGGGATGAAAGGGAGAATGCAGTTAGGCGCGAAAAAAGACGGAACCTTGACGTTTCTCAAGGCCGAAATGTACTTTGCGGACGGTGCATACGGAGATACCTCCTGGCCGGTTGATACTGTGGCAGGACATAATTGTACGGGACCCTATGAGTTTCCTAATGTAGCCGTAGATGTATACGGTGTTTACACCAACACCCCGCCTGTCGGGGCTTACAGGGGATACGGCCATCCCGAGGGGCAATTTATGTCGAGTCGGTTGATAGATATGCTGGCCCGAAAACTGGACATGCCCGTGGAAGAAATTATGAAGAAGAACTTCCTTTCAGAGGGCAGAAAGAACGCCCTGGGGCAGGTCATAAAAAAGAGCCATGGTGATCTTGCAGGCTGTCTTGATGAGGTGCAGAAGGCGATTGAAGAAACACCCCTCCCTGAAAAGGATGAAAGGTATCTTTACGGCAGAGGTCTGGCAGCAATGATGAAATCACCAAAGATGGCTACGAATGCGGCCTCCAGTTGTTCGATCCAGATAAACGTGGATGGTTGCGCTCATGTTAATCTTGCCGGAATAGAAATGGGGCAGGGGGTTCTTACCGTATTTGCCCAGATGGTCGCCGAGGTCCTGCAGATTCCATTGGAAAAAGTAAAAATTTACACCGAGGTGGATACTCAGTTTTCCCCTTGGGAGTGGCAGACTGTGGCCTCCATGCAGACTTACCGTGGTGGGAGAGCTATTCAGGATGCGGGCTGGAAAATCATTGAATTGGCAAGAGAGAATGCCTCCAGGGTTTGGAATTGTGAACCGGATCTTGTTGAATATCGCGAAGGTGAATGCATCCACCTAAATACGGGTGACAGAATTTCTCTCGGAGCTCTCGCAAGGGGATATATGTGCGGTAATGGTTTGACGGTAGGTTCACCCCTTATCGCAACAGGCTGGTACCGGGTACCTGGATTAGTCGAGCCGGATCCGGAAACGGGCATGGGTAACGCCGCCGGAAGCTGGACCTTCGGTTGTCAAGCCTGCACTTTGAGGGTAGACAGGAAAACCGGAGAAATTAAAATACTTCATTTTGCCTCTGCTTTCGATGTTGGCAAAGCGGTAAATCCCTCAATGGCACGGGGACAGGTGGTTGGAGGTGTCGTCCAGGGATTGGGAGCCACCCTGATGGAAAAAATCCTTTTCAATGAAGCCGGGTCAATAAAAAATTCCAATTTCCCTGCGTATCAAATTCCAAGGCTTGAACATGTACCCGCGAAGCAAACCGTTGTGTTTCTCGAAACGCCGAATGAAGAAGGGCCATGGAGTGCCAAGCCGATGGCGGAGCATCCTATTGTTGCGGTGGCCCCCGTCGTCCTGAATGCGCTCTACGATGCGACGGGAGTTGAATTTACCGCTCTGCCCGTTACGAAAGACAATATACAGGAAGCTCTGAGGAAAAAGGAGGCCCTTTAAAATGCGTGTCCTGAACTTCTCAGTTAATGGTATTCCCAGAACAGTGTATCTTGAAGAGGGCAGGGTGATGCTCTCTTCTGTACTCAGGGATTATCTCGGATTAAAGGGAACAAAAGTTGGATGTGGAACAGGTCAATGTGGAGCTTGCACTGTAGTTATGGACGGGAAAGCCGTTGCCAGTTGTGTCATACCGGCTGAAAAGGCTGAAGGGAAATCAGTTTTGACCATCGAAGGTCTTACCGAAGGGGGGGAACTGCATCCTGTTCAGCAAGCCTTCATCGAAGCCGGGGCTATACAGTGCGGTTTCTGTACGCCGGGATTCGTCATGCGGGTTTATGCTCTTCTCAGCGAGAATCCGGAAGCTGATGATGCAGCTATAGAAGCAGCGCTGAATAAGCATCTCTGTCGTTGCACAGGTTATGAGACGATTTTCGAAGCTGCACTTTTGGCGAGGGCCAAGATGGTCGGCCAGAACTAGGCTTGTCCGGATGCGCGAGGTAGAAGAAAAAAGCTTGGGGAAAAAGGGGGAAAGGTCAATGTCATACAGTCTTTTGATCAAGAACGCGCGAACCCGTTTTTCCGGTGGGGAAACAGTTTCGATCGGTATTGAGGGGGAAAAGATTGCCGCGATAGAGAAAACGCTTCCGGAAAAGAATGCAGAAAAAATTATCGATGCTGAAGGAAAACTTGTTACGGAGTCTTTTGTAAACGGACACCTCCACCTTTGCAAGGTTTATACCCTTGAAATGGCAGGCCAGGATGCTCTTTCCTCGTACCATGGTGGAACCATGGGCGGGGCCATGACAGCTATCGAACAGGCATCACGAATCAAGGAAAGATATGATGAAAAATGGATCATCGAAAATGTCCGCAAGGCCTGCTTGCTGGCGCAAAAATACGGGAATACGCATATCAGGGCCTTTGCCGATACTGACACGAAAGCGAAGCTTGAAGGTGTAAAAGCCCTCATCAAGGCACGAGAAGAATTCAGGGATATTGTAGATCTTCAGGTTGTTGCTTTCCCCCAGGATGGTGTCGTACGGGATCCTGGAGCTGAAGATTACATCAGGTCTGCCATGGAACTTGGGGCTGATGTGGTTGGGGGCATACCCTGGATAGAATATACCGAAGAACACATGCAGGAACATATCAACAGGATGTTTGCAATTGCAACGGAGTACGACAAAGAAGTCTCCATGCTCATTGATGATGCCGGAGATCCCGGTTTGCGTTCCCTTGAGATGCTTGCCGTAAAAACAATACAGGAGGGCTGGGAGGGAAGAGTTACGGCACAGCACTGTCGTGCCATGGCGTTATATCCCGAACCGTATTTCAGAAAAGTGTTAGCCTTGCTGAAGAAAGCCAGAATAGGCCTGGTGAGTGATCCGCAGACAGGTCCGCTTCATGCGCGGGTTAGGGATCTCTACGACGCAGAGATCGCAGTTGCCCTCGGGCAGGATGACATAGCGGATGCTTATTATCCCTTTGGAAGAAACAACATGCTGGAAGTGGCTTTCCTGGCAGTGCATCTTTTGTGGATGACAACCTTCAGCGACATGGAAATCATTTACGACCTCATCACCACGAATGCGGCGAAAGCCATGGGGATAAGGGGGCACAAGCTGGAAGTAGGCGGGAACGCCGACTTGGTGGTGTTAAACGCCAAAGATGTCTACCACGCGATCTGGGAACACGAGGCTCCCCTGCACGTGATCAGGAAAGGGAAAGACGTAACGCTTCAGTAAAGCCAAACTTGCCCAGAAAGTGAGAACGGTACCCCGGGTTCCTGCTCCGGAGTTTGCCGGGCAGGGCAGTATCGTTTTATCCGGCAGGGAAAAGGAGTAACAATTATTGGGGCCCCTTGATGTCGCGTTTTGATATTGCTCTGGCGAGGGGTTGAAATTAGCCTTGTTATAGTAAGGGAAGAATATGAAAATGTTGTCTTTGGATATTCTATTCTCATGGATGTCCAAAACATCTGGAAATTGAAAACATGACCCTGTAACGGCAAGGGTCAGGGAAGTGAAGGCCTTTGCGTGACCTTCAGTACCCTGTTTCGCTGGCATTTTTTAAAAGTCTTTACACGGCATTTCCGCGAGAATTTGGACTGAACAGGCTCTATCCCTTTGGGATGACATTTATCTCCCTTTCCGGGGGATTTGGCCTTCTTGCAAACCGAAGATATCCGAAAGTCACGGGGACATTTTTAAACTATTCAAAATATTTTTGGACACGTTTGGGATAATCCATGTTTTAGAAAAAAGGAGAGACAGGTTGGTTCTTGTTCAGAATTTCGGGAATAAGTACTGATTGGCCCGTAGAAACGGAGCTGTTTCGAGTTCGGGAGCGTCATTCAAGAACAATAAATCTGGAAGACAAGAGCTCAAAACGTTTCAGCCTGGTTGCAGAAGTAGCGAGCCTTGGGCCCAGGAGCGCTTGGTTGGAAGAGTTGCCCTGTGTTAAAGAGGGAGACGAACTGGTTTTCATCCCTTTACCTGATGCAGGAACCATTGTTTTTGACCCTGTGATAAAGCCTGGTGTGCCAAATTCTCGGTGGCGCCCCCTGTGGAGGGAGTGGATTTTCCTCACAGGCGACCTGGAGTTGCCTCTTCCGGGAGAGCCGGAAAGTGTCGAAGAAATTGTAGCCCTGGTTGGCCTAGGCCCAGGACATACCCCGGCCGGTGATGACTGGATAACAGGTTGGATCGTGGCTCTAAAGTGGTGCGGGAATCAAGAGACCGACATCCTCCTCGAAAGCTTTTTGCGTTTTTTCCAAAAGGGTGTTACTACATGGCTTTCTGAAAACATAATTTCAGATGCCCTTGAAGGAAAGACATGGATAGGTCCCCTGAGACTGATTGATGCTCTGCAGAGTAACTCCCCGCAAGAGGTTCAGGACGCGGCGGGGACGCTGTTGCAGTGGGGCCATACTTCAGGAAGGGCTTGGCTTGCGGGATTTGCCTCCGGACTGGAAAAAGCGTTTAACAGGAAAAAATCATCCATTTAGATTTACGCCTCGGGAGGTGATCGTACTTGCAGCGATTGGAAGTTATGCCTCGCATGTATTACGACAGCATAACGCTAATGCGAGTTGCCAAGGAAATAACCAACATGGAAGGCGTCGAAAACGCCTCGCTGTCGATGGGAACGGAAGCGAACCTACGCATATTGGCGGCCGCCGGTTTCGACCTGTCAGGGATCGATGTGACTCCCAACGACCTTGTCGTAGCCATTTCGGGTGACGAAGCTGTTCTTGATGAAGCCCTGTCAAAGTCGAAGGAATATCTCGCAAATCCGCCGTGGAAGAAAAGAGGTGGGAAAAGCGAGAGTTACAAACCCCGAAGCCTGGATGGAGCCATATCCGTTCTCCCCGAAGCCAATATCGCGATGATATCGGTAGCCGGAAGGTTTGCCGGAGACGTAGCGTTGGATTGCCTTCACAAGGGCCTTAACGTCATGCTTTATTCTGACAATGTCCCGCTGGAAAAGGAAATAGAGATAAAGAAACTCGCCCTTGAGAAGGGTCTTTTGGTAATGGGTCCTGACTGCGGCACTGCGATAGTGCGTGGCGTCGCTATGGGGATGGCCAACATCTGTCCGACCGGCCCCGTCTCGATAGTCGCGGCGGCCGGGACAGGACTTCAGGAAGTCCATGTCCAGCTGGCAAGGCGAGGTGTGGGGACCCTGCACGGTATCGGTACCGGCGGCAGGGACGTAAGGGCAGAAGTGGGCGGCATAATGGCTGAAATGGCGACCGAAAGGCTTCTCGAGGATGACGAGGTGGAGATCCTCGTGGTCATAGGAAAGCCTCCGGCACCGGAAGTTGAGAAAAGGATCCTGGACCGTATATCCCGGGGCGGCAAACCTGCTGTATTGGGTTTTATCGGCGGCGAGTCCAGGGGAGACCGTGATGGTGTATATATCTGTACAGAGCTGGAAGAAACTGCTGCCGTGGCGGCTGCTCTGGCCAAGGGTGAAGACGTGGCCAAAGTACGGAAAGACCTTGAGGAAGCTCATGAAGACCTCAGGAAGCTTGCCACAAAACATGGCCCGCGAAAAGGTTGGCTGAGAGGGCTTTATTCCGGCGGTACCCTTTGCTACGAAGCCCAGGTCATAGCGCAGGATCTTTTAGGTCCAATTCACAGCAACACTCCCCTGAAAAAAGATCTCAAACTTGAGGACAGCTTGAACTCGGTGGAACATACTATTGTAGACTTCGGAGAGGATGAGTTCACTCAGGGGCGGCTTCACCCTATGATTGACGTCTCTTTAAGGGCTGGCCGATTCGTCGAGGAGGCCAAAGATCCGGAAGTCGGCGTAATTCTTTTTGACGTGGTTATCGGCTACGGTTGCAATCCCGACCCGGCCAAAGAGCTCGCCGAAGGCGTCTTGAAGACAAAGGCCGCAGCAGGTGACCGCATAGCCTTTGTGGCCTCCATCTGCGGCACCGAAGCCGACCCCCAGAATGCTGCCAGGCAACGCAGCATTCTCGAGGACGCGGGGGTTATTGTGTGCGATAGCAATGCCCGCGCCGCCAGGCTCGCTTCCTTCCTTTTGAAAGGGTGATAAATAAATGAACGAACGAATACAGGATCTGCTCAAAAATGGGCCCAGGGTCATTAACATAGGCGTTGAGCAATTCGCCATGGATCTCGAAGAGCAAGAAGTGCCCACTGTCATGATGGATTGGCGTCCTCCCCAGGTTGAGTCCGACCTGTTGTCGAAACTGAAGAAACTCAAGAAAAAGTGAGGGGTGAAAAGAATGGTTGATATCGATAAGGCAAACCAGGAGGCAATATCCCGCCTACTTTCTGCCCAGCCGATCCTCGTTGGCATGGGGCTGGCAAAAGATGTAATACCTGGTATGGGAGAACGGGTTCTTCTTCATGCGGGTCCCCCAATTGATTGGGAGAACATGTCGGGCCCCATGCGAGGTGCCGTCATGGCGGCCTGCCTTTACGAGGGTTGGGCCGAAACGCCGGAAGAGGCGCAAAAGATAGCCGAAAATGGGGATGTGTCCTTCGACCCTTGTCATCATCACCATGCAGTAGGTCCCATGGCGGGCGTTACTAGTCCCAATATGCCTGTTTTTATCGTCGAAAACGGGGATCGCGGCAACAAGGCTTTCTGCAGTATGAATGAAGGATTGGGGAAGGTAATGAGGATGGGGGCGTTTTCCCCGGAAGTCATAGAGCACCTCAAATGGATGCGCCATATTCTCTACCCCAATCTCCAGGCGGGCGTTAAAAAGGCTTTCGATGCACAAGGTGGGATAGACCTCAAGAATATAATGGCGCAGTCACTGCACATGGGCGACGAAATGCATAATCGCAACAAGGCGGGAACGAGTCTCTTTTTCAGGGCTATTGCGCCTTTTTTGATCGAAGCCGCTCCCGACGTCGGCGACTTGCCGGATATCTTCAGGTTCATCGACAAAAACGACCATTTTTTCCTTAATCTTGCCATGGCTGCGGCGAAAGCAAGCACAGAAGCCTCCCATGGAGTGGAAGGCTCGTCTTTGGTTACGACCATGGCCAGAAACGGAACGGAAATGGGAGTCAGGATATCCGGTCTCGGCGATCAATGGTTCACCTGCGAGGCGGCCTTGCCTGACGTTCTACTTTTCCCTGGATTTACAAAGGACGATGTAAACAGGGACATCGGTGACAGCGCGATTATGGAGACTCTGGGCATAGGTGGTTTTGCCCTTGCTGCGGCACCGGCGATAGTGCAGTTTATCGGCGGTACTCCCGAAGACGCCGCCAAGTATACCTTTGAGATGTACGAAATAACCATGGCGGAGAACAACACCTATACCATTCCTTCGCTGAACTTCCGCGGCACCCCAACCGGCATAGATGTAATCAAGGTAGTGGAAACGGGTATTACACCGGTGCTCGATACAGGAGCGGCACACAAGGAACCTGGAAAGGGGCAGGTAGGAGCGGGAATAGTCAGGATGCCTGCCGAGGCTTTCAACAAGGCGGCTGCAGCTTTTGTAGACAAGTATCTGGAGGATTGACAGTCCTTCGTTGTTGAGTTGTTGAAGTTTTAAAAAGTCTTGCTTAAAAAAATAAATTTATTTTAAAGAAGGAGGAGTTTGAGTAATGAGTGCGAACTGGGAACTGAAAAACTGGGATAAACTGACGATTTACGATTTGACTATTCCTTTGAGCCACTTGACCCCACCGTGGCCGACGTATGAACCGCTTCAGATAAAGTTTTTCAAACGGCTTGCGCCGAACGGAGCGAACGGACAACTTTTGACTCACTCCAACCATGTGGGGACACATCTTGACGGGCCTGTGCATTTTTGCACCCACGGCGGTGATATCGCCAGCCTGGAACTCAAGAACTTTCTCGTAGGTCCGGGCGTCGTTGTTGATATCTCCGACATTGCTGAAGACTACGGTATTTACACCAGCAAGGATATCGAAGAAAGGGCCGAGATCCACGACGGGGATATTCTGATTATCAACACAGGCTATCACCGTTACGGTTGGGATCAGCCGGAAGCCGACGAGGTGCGCTACATGGTTAAGCATCCCGGCCCGACAAGAGAATTTGCCCAGTGGTGCAAGAAACGCAAGATCAAGTGGATAGGTGTGGATTGCGGTTCAGCCGATCACCCGATGAACACCAAGATCAGGGAATGGATGCCTGCCCAGGCCAAGCAGGCTGATGCGCACCTCAAGAAGAAATACGGCAAGGGACTGGATGATTTCTTCCCGCCCGAAGATTACCAGTTGATGCACATCGATCTTTTCCCGGAAAATATCATCCATGCCGAATGCCTTGGAGGAGACATCGACAAGGTTCTCGGGAAACGCGTTACAATTGGTTGTTTCCCCTGGAGGTTTGTCGGCGGGGAATCCAGCATCAGCCGTATCGTCGCCTTTGCGGAAGAATAGGCAAATGCATGAAGGGGAGATCTGGTAATTGATCTCCCCTTCCATTTTCCTTCGTGCATTTGAAAGAAGGGAAGCAGGCGCAAACGAAATTTTACGCCGAAGAGGCGACGGGGCTAAATAAAGGAGTGGTTTTATGCTTGCTTTCGAGTTGGAACGTCCGGCCTCTTTAAAAGAGGCTCTTGAGATTCTTTTCAGAAGCGGTCCCAACACTGTGGTAAAGGCTGGAGGCACCGATCTGTTGGTATGGATGAAAAAAAACCTTGTCCATCCCGAATTGATCGTTGACCTTTCCCTGATAGAAGAGCTTAAGGGAATTTCCTTCGATCCCTCCAGGGGATTAATCATCGGTGCCCTTGCTACAGTTAACGAAGTCGCGGAACATCCACAGGCCGGGAAATTCTATCCGGCTCTGGTGGATGCGGCCCTTTCCCATTCGGACTTTGCGATGCGCAATAAGGCAACAGTGGTGGGCAACCTTTGTTCTGCAGTGCCATCGGGAGACATGATCGCCCCTTGTTGCGTGTACGATGGTGTAATGCATGTGGCGGGGCCCGAGGGCGAAAGAAAGGTCCCGATAATGGATTTCATAACCGGACCACGGAAAAACATTTTGCAAAAAGGCGAAATCGCAAAGGCGGTGGAACTTCCTGTGCTGAAGGGACACTCTGCAGGTTGCTACCTGAAGCTGGGCCGACGTAACGCGCTCGATCTGGCACAGGTGGGTGTAGCCTGTGTAATAACCGATACGCCCAGCGGCAGGGAATACCGGCTTTCTTTTGCTGCGGTGACCCCAAGGCCTGTAAGGGCGAAAGTCGCAGAAGACCTCCTGAGGGGAGTTGCTTCACCCGACGAGTCACTTATTGAAAAAGCGGCTGAAGCGGCTATGGGATGCGTGGATCCCATCACCGACGTCAGAGCCAGCAGGGAATACCGGGTCTCCATGGTGGGGGAACTCACCAAAAAGGCCCTGCGCGAAAGCCTGGAAAGGTTCTAGGGGGTGTACAAATGCCTAAACGACCGGTAAACCTTGTGCTCAACGGTAAACCCGTTACCCTGGAGGTGGAGCCGCGTACCACACTTCTTAGAGCCCTGAGGGAAGTCGGCGTCACCAGCGTCAAAAGGGGATGCGAGGAAGGGGAGTGTGGTACTTGCACGGTTCTGCTTGACGGCAAACTGCAAAAGTCCTGTATGGTTCTCGCCGTTGAAGCCGAAGGCAAGAAAGTTGTCACGTCGGAAGGGCTATTGGGACCGGACGGCGAGCTTCACCCGGTACAAAAGGCCTTCGTCGAGGAAGGGGCCATCCAATGTGGGTTCTGCACTCCCGGAATGGTTCTTGCTGCCGTGGATCTTTTAAGCAGGTATCCTGACCCAACGGACGAGCAGATAAAAGAAGGTCTTTCAGGAAACCTGTGTCGCTGCACGGGTTATGTGAGCATAATCCGGGCCGTTCACAAGGCGGCATCGATGCTGAAGGAAAGAAGCTAGGGAGGGTTGGTCATGAAGCAGACCATTACAAACGACGGAGTCGGCAAATGGGTCACACGGCAGTACGACGTCGAAAAAGCTGCGGGTACCCTCCAGTATACAGATGATCTCAGATTTGGGCCCGAATTGCTACATGCCAAGGCGGCCAGGTCCACTGTCGCCCACGGAGAGATTGTTTCGATAGACGTCTCCGAGGCCATGAAAGTGCCCGGAGTGGTAAAGGTCATTTTGGGGGACCAGTTCGTGCACAGGTTCGGCCTTTACCTGCGTGACCGTACCCCGCTTGCTGTAGGCAAGGTGCGTTACGTGGGTGAACCCATAGCCCTGGTGATTGCCGAGACCGAGGAGGCCGCCGAAGAGGGAGCTTTCAAAGTCAAGGCGAAATACAAGGAATTGACGCCCATTTTCGACCCCGTAAAGGCGGCAACGGACAATTCTCTTCTCGTGCATCCCGAGCTGGAAAACTACGAACATGTCCCCTTTATCGTGCCTCAACCTGGGACAAATTTGGCAAACTGGTTTCGCATTCGAAGGGGCGATGTTGAGAAGGCTTTTGATGAATCAGAATACATTGTCGAAGAAGCCGTGAACTGTCCGCAAATCGCCCATGGCTTCCTTGAACCCCACTGCTGCATTTGCAAGGAAGACCCGGCCACAGGGTTTCTGACGATTTGGACCGCAGCTCAGTCAGTATTCGCCACGCGGGAAATCCTAGCAGCCGGTTTGGGCTATCCCCTTAATAAAATCCGGGTCATTGCTCCTCCAATTGGAGGTGGATTTGGAGGCAAAGCCGGTATGACTGTCGAGGCGCTTTGCCTGGCGGGAGCCATGGATCCCGATGTCAAGGGAAGACCGGTGAAACTACACATTTCCCGCGAAGAAGTAATGCTGACTTCCTGGGTGAGGCAGGGATACGTGGCCAAGATAAAAATGGGCATAGACAAGGAAGGGAAAATACTTGGAATAAAGAATACCTTCTATTTCGACACGGGGGTTTCGGCGGAATATGGTGCGAACCCCGTAAGAAGCGCTGGCTACACATCAATGGGTTGTTACTATATTCCAAACGTCTGGACGGACAGTTACGCCGTTTATACGAACAAGCCTTTTGGGGGCGCTTATCGAGGTTTCGGTTTGCCTGAACTGATGGGGGTTATGGAGACG
Source organism: Thermovirgaceae bacterium (assembly GCA_049974925.1). Classification (GTDB taxonomy): domain Bacteria; phylum Synergistota; class Synergistia; order Synergistales; family Thermovirgaceae; genus UBA1876. Next base: position 16,821 of record JBNGDE010000009.1, read on the forward strand.
ATCATAGATATTGCCGCCCACAAGATAGGGATGGACCCCGTCGAGTTCAGGCTGAAAAACATACTGGAGCCGGGACTTCAAACGTGCACGGGAATGCCCATGCACAACCACGCCCTTCGGAAAATTATCGAAAAAGTAGTCGACAAGGTGGGCATTAACAAAGAAGAAGAAGCTCGAAGACCAGGCTGGAAACGGGGCAAGGGATTGGCGCTCGCGATAAAGGCTCCGGCGATGCCTGCAAATGCAACCTCGTCGGCCATAGTCAAGGTTTTGGGAGACGGCACTGTTGAAATACTTGCCGCCACGATGGACATGGGACAGGGAACCTATACATCCTTTGCGCAGATGGCCTCTGAGGAACTCGGAATACCCGTCAACAAGATCCGATGTGTTTACCCCGACACCAACTGCCATCCCTACGACTGGCAGACCGTGGCGAGCCGGTCCTGCTGGTCGATGGGCATGGCTGTAAAAAGAGCGGCCGCCGATGCAAGAGAGAAGATAATAAGCCTGTTTTCACAGTATTGGCAGGTTCCTCCCGAGAGTATTGTCATCGAGCACGGAATAGTCAAGTGCCGCAGTGCCGGAAAAGCGGAACCTCTTGACGAAAGAATCCAGAACGGATTCAAGATGCCTGATGGTTATTACCACGGCGGCCCTGTCATAGGGACAGGTTCTTTTGTCCCCCCCGATGTGATTTATCCGGACAACGAAACGGGACAATCACCCAAGAGCGTCGTCCACTTTACAGTAGGTGCCGTCGGGATAGATGTGGAAGTCGACCCGTCGACGGGCCGTGTGGAAGTAAACCGCGTAAGCTCAGGTTACGATGTCGGCAAGGCTATAAGCCCCATGAATGTGCGAGGACAGATAGAAGGCGGGACAGTGCAGGGGATTTCCGCCGGGCTTATGGAGGGCATGTACTATGATGAAAAAGGCAGACTTCTGACGCCCGACTTTACCGATTACAAGATAGCAACCATAAAGGATATCCCTGAGGAAATAGACAGCTTTTGGGAAGAAACGCCGGAAGAGCTTTCCCCCTACGGTAACCGCGGAGTCGGGGAGCATTCCATGATTTCCCCCGCTCCAGCCATCGGCAATGCCCTTTTCAATGCCCTGGGCGTTCGCATCCATACCTACCCGTTTTCGAGGGAGAGGGTCTACAAGGCAGTGCAAATGAGCAAGACGAGCGAAGAAGATCTGTGGGAGTATCCCTACGTTCAGGAGCAGAACTACAAGAAAGCAAAAAAAGAGTGGTTTTGATAAAAGCAAGTTCTTCCCGGTCCCCTGGTTTCAGGGGGCCGGGAAGAACTTGCTACACTGCTACCCGAACCGGGCAAAAGCAAGGGGAAAAGAGGGAGGAGGTGGGAACAGGTTTTTTGCGTTGATTTGCAGGGCATAAGACCAAGCCACTGGAAGAGATGAAGTAACACAAAAAACCGGAGGTGTGACAATGGCACGCAAAAAAGTTGTTTACGGGCTCACCGATAAGCCACCTGTGCCGATAATGATACTTGCTGGAGCACAGCACGTGCTCACACTGTTTGGTGCAACAACTCTGGTGCCCCTGATCTTCGGCCCGGCTATGGGTATGAATACCGTGCAGATGGGAGCATTCATTTCCTGCGTATACTTTGCCATGGGTGTGGCCACACTGATTCAGACGCACCCGAAACTGGGTACCGGTCTTCCTATCGTCCAGGGGTCGAGTTTCAGTTTTATCCCTTCGATAATGACGATTATCGGCGCATACGGGGCGCTGGGACCGAATGTCGTCATGCAGTACGTGGGAGGCGGGCTGATAAGCGGGGGGCTTTTACTTTCCTTTATCGGGTATAGTCGAATCATTGGTGTGATTCGTAAAATCATCACCCCCATTGTCATCGGACCGACAATTATGGCAATCGGGTTCTCCCTTGCTTCAGTAGCAGTGGAAGGAAACGCGGCCAATTATTGGCCCGTCTCCATTCTGGTGGTTATACTTATCATGTTCTTCAGTCTCGTAAGCAAGAACAAATATGCTAACATTTTTGCCATTCTTTCTTCAATTATACTTGTTTATCTTTTGTGCCTCCTGGCTTCTCTGACAGGTATTTTCTCCCCTGGCCATCCGGCCTTCATAGACCTTTCCAGTGTAGCAGAGGCCCCCTGGTTCCGCTTCAAGGTGATCATGCCCTGGGGTCCTCCAAAATTCAGTTTGCTGGCTTTCAGCGCTCTTCTGGCAGCTTTCTTTGCGGTGATGATCGAGTCTATAGGTGACTATCACTCATGTTCTTATGCTGCGGGGCTCGATGACCCTACTCCAGACATGATAAGCCGCGGAATTGGTGCGGAAGGGCTTAACTGTGCTCTTGCAGGGCTCTTCGGGGCCGTTGGTACAACTTCATACACAGAAAACATCGGGCTTATCGGACTAACTGGAGTTGCAAGCCGGCACGTCGTTCGTACCGGAGCGGTCATTCTTATTCTCCTGAGTTTTGTTTCCAAGCTTGGTGCCCTTATAGCCACCATGCCTTCTCCTATCATTGGAGGGGCCTATATTGCCCTTTTCGGGACCATAGGGGCGCTGGGTATCCAGATCCTTATGCGGGCTGACATGGGAAGTCAAAGAAACGTGCTCATAGTGGGCTTTGCATTCCTTATGGCGCTCGGGCTTCCAGGGTGGGCCGAAAACAATCAGGAACTTTTCATGAATCCTGAGTACGGTGCCGTTCTTTCCACTATCGGCGGAATGGTGTGGGCTGTTTTGAAGACAAACATGGCGGTGGCAGGCATTTGTGCAGCCATCTGCGATAGCTTGATCCCCGGAACGCCCGAAGAAAGGGGTATAGCCCCGAAAAAAGTCGAGGCAGAGACCCAGTAAAGGGATTTGAGTGTATGGATAAAGGGGCACTCAGCTGTTCGGGCAAAATCTTCCAAAGATTATGGCTGCGGTGCCCCTGCACCGCCCCGGTTTTCCCGGAGGCTCCTTTAGTTGAGTTTGGCAACCATGGTGTGGAGTGCCGGTTCCTGTAATACATTTTCTCAAGCTCCGCCGGCTTTATGTAGCCGATCCTTCCGAGAAGCCTCCGGTTGTTGGACCCGAGTTCGAGAGTGCCTTCTTTATCATCCAGGCACTGTCGGAACTCGGGGTAATGTAAGTCACGGTACCAAATAACCGGTGAGCTTTAGCCACATGGAAGACTGGAACGTGGACGTCTCGTCTATGGGGGCTGTATTCTCAGGTAGGGTACCTGTGCGTTCGAGCCGGTCAAAAGAATTCCACACAAGAAAAAACGCTGGGATGATCCCATTTGTCCAACAGCTGGAGAGGTTTTTCAGCAAAGTATAAGTCAAATAAGATCTTCCCAATGGTCACTTTCGCGAGAAATGTGAATGCAATAAGTTAGCGTAAGAGCGAATCTATGGAGCTTGTTCTTGAGGTCGATTTGAAGCAGATTTTCGAGATCAGAAATGTTGTTACGTACGGTGTTGTAATGCAGATGCAACATGTCGGCGCTTTTTTTTGCGTTGAAGTCCGATTTGACGAGAGCCTTCGCTACTTCCAATAGTGGAACGGCCTTCCTTTTCGGAGCGTCGGCAACAAGAGGCGACCAGAATCGCTGCCAAAGTCCGTCGGCTTCCGGCAGCGTGACGATCTTCCTTAAAAACGTATGCAAGGCCAGCTCGCCGAACTGATAGATGCCAGGAACGGGTTCGAACTCCCGGATCCAGGCAAGGGCCCTCTTCGCTTCCTCGTAGGACCGCTGGATTTGTTCCCATCCTTTTGCTTCTCCTCCAACTGCTATCCATAGCCCCTGGTTTCGGGCAGCCTCCACAATGTGGCTTTTGTGTCGCTTTAGTTCTTCTGATGTGACAAGGCATACCCACTGGTTGGCTATTGTATAGGTGAGAGAAAAAGGAGGACGCCATTGCGGAAGGGGTCCGTTTCCCGTCGAGGCGATTTGAAGAACCAGCAGTTCTTCCGGAAGTTTTATCCCCAGTTCGCTAGCCCGGCCAATAGCCATTTGGGGGTTGTTGTAAGTGCCCAGACAAAGGTTTTGAAAGAATTGTTCCTTTTGGGCTGGCTTTTCCTGGATAAAAGCGCTGGCCTCAAGGATGGCGCCTTGCAGAAGGCCTATTGCATATAGAATCATTCGTTCCTGCTGGATCGAGGGGTAATGCTCTTCGGGGGGCAAAACCAAAGCGATTTCGATTGTAGCTATTGACTCCTGTCTGTAAAAGGCAATGGAGCGATTTTGTCCCTTAAGATTTATTTCCCTTGACGACACGAGCACGGAATCGTGTCTTGGCAGTTCCTGTTCGTCCAGGGGCGTAGCGTAGAAGATTTCGTCTGCCGCTCTCGAATCGAAGACTGTGCCGTCGGGAGTGAAATAATTGCGCATGTTAAGTACAGGCACGCTCACGGCTAGGGAACAGTTGAGCTCCGAGACAAGTTCGACGAGAAGTCTGTGAGTATCCTGAATTTCGCGCCAAATGACCGAATCGCTTTTAGTAGTTACCCCTAACATATTATTATTCTTTTCACTCAACAAAATACTGTAAACTACTTCATTAATATCCACCCAGCGATACCGTAAGGGAATTTCCAAAAGCGGCAGCTTAAGATGCTCCGCTTCCTCAATGAGGATTTCGGGAAGGCTGGTGTGGTAGCGGTCTATTTTTAGGCCGAAAGCAGCAATATCTTTTTTTGCGACTCGACGCACAAAAGGCAACATCCTATCAGGGTTATCACGGAAAATATACCCGCTTCCAATTAGGAACTCTCCGCCGCGCATCCATCGGTCTACGTCCGGAGAATCGATTACTGATACGGAAGTAATTTCTCTTGTGAGGCCCGCAGCCCCAGCCAGGAGCCTGAAATCAGGGAAAACCGTCTTCTTCAGCAAATCCGCAACTTTCATGTCTACACCTGCCAGGTTAAAACATTTGTGTTCGCCAAACGTTTTTGCAAAGTTTCTGCTGCTGTGCTATGAGGTTATTATACCCAACGGCAAAAACTCAGCTGTCCAAAATATCTGAAAATTGAAACCATGACCCTGCAACGGCAAGGATCCATGAGGTCTCATTAGGCAGAATTCGAACGTTGGAAGTCTGTTGGACTTCGGGCAAGTCAGTAATGAATAGAGACAATGAATCTATAAAGAAAACATGTGCTAGTCAAGTCCCGGAAATGCTGTAAATTGGGGCCCGATTGCATAGCCACCGCCACGGATCTGGGGAACCCGGATCGGAATGCGCCCGATATTGAAGGCAGGTCAGGTTGCCACGCAACAGGGACTGGACATTTTCGTTGTCAAGGTTTACCGTCATTTTTGCCACCGGGATCACTCCTTCGGTTTGTGTTTTCTATGTGACTACACTGTAACCGAAGTCCCGGTGGTTTTTTCGTCTTCCCACCAACAGCCGCCTTTTTAAGACGACCTTTTTACAGCAGTTTAAGGGCTTGATCGGAAGGAAAACGGTGAACGGGTTACGGATATTTCAGCACTTGAATTTTTCGAGAATTTCAAAGCCGCCGCCCTCAAGCAGCTCCAGCATGTGCTGACACTGCTTCTCGAAAACCCAAAACTGCATTTCGAAATTCAGGGACATACCGACGGTGACGGGGGCGAGGAGTATGACCTGGAACTTTCCCGGCGGCGTGCGGAATCGGTTCTCAAATATCTCGTCCTTTTCGGGATAGAGCCATCGAGACTCCAGGCAAAAGGATATGGTGAATCCCTTCCCGCAGCGCCGAACGATACTGGAGCGAACAAGGCGAAAAACAGACGGGTAGTCCTCGCAAGGATGAACCAGTAGCGGCGCTTGGTCTGTATTCATGGGCACCCCTTCCCGGTGCCCACCGGGAAGGGGTGTTTGGCTTCATCCCCGGCTTATCGGTCTTTTTTGAAAAAGGTAACCGAGAGGGGAGGGAGAACAAGTGATATGGACTGGTCATACCCGTGATATGGGACCGGTGTCGTTTCAGCACCTCCGAAATTTCCCTGGCCGCTTCCGCCGTAGTTTTTTGCGTCGCTGTTGAGGAGTTCCTTCCAGAAGCCCTTTTCAGGGACACCGATTCTGTAATTGTTGCGCGGGACGGGAGTGAAGTTGAAGACAGCGAGGATCTCTTCACCCGCCCGGCCTGATTTCCTCAAAAACGAGATCACGCTGTTTTCCCAGTCGCGGAAATCTACCCAGCTGAATCCGTCAGACCGGGTGTCCTGTGCATGGAGAGAGGGCTCTTCACGGTAGATCTTGTTCAGGTCTTCTACCCAACGCTGAAGCTGCCGGTGCTGGTCGATTTCCGTAAGGTGCCAGTCGAGGCTTGAATCATGGTTCCATTCCGACCATTGTCCGAACTCTCCTCCCATGAAGAGCAGCTTTTTCCCCGGATGGCCGTACATGTATCCCAGAAGCAGCCTCAGGTTGGCAAACTTCCTCCAGTCGTCGCCTGGCATTTTCCCTATCAGGGAGCCCTTCCCGTGGACTACTTCGTCGTGGGAAAGGGGAAGGACGAAATTCTCGGAAAAGGCGTACCAGATGCTGAAAGTCAGCGTGTCGTGGTGGTACTTGCGATACAGGGGATCCTTGGACATATATCCCAGTATGTCGTGCATCCACCCCATGTTCCACTTGAAATCGAAGCCGAGGCCGCCGACTTCCACGGGCCTGGTGACCATGGGCCAGGCGGTGGACTCTTCGGCGATGGTGAGGACGCCTTTATGATGTTCGTGGAGTATCCGGTTCATCTGCTTGAGAAATTCGATGGCATCGATGTTTTCCCTGCCGCCATACCTGTTGGGGATCCACTCGCCCGGTTGCCTCGAGTAGTCCAGATAAAGCATGGAAGCCACCGCGTCGACGCGGAGGCCGTCGGCATGGTATTTTTCAATCCAGAAATTGGCGCTGCTCGTCAAAAAAGACCGGACCTCGTTTCGGCCGTAGTTGAAAATGGAACTTTTCCAATCCGGATGGTAGCCGAGTCGGGGGTCCATATGTTCGTAGAGATAGGTGCCGTCGAATTGCGCCAATCCGTGGGCGTCGGAGGGGAAATGAGAAGGGACCCAATCCAGGATGACTCCGAATCCGGCCTCGTGAAGCTTGTTGACGAGATACATGAAATCTTCTGGTGTCCCGTACCTGGCTGTGGGGGCGAAGTATCCCAGGGTCTGGTATCCCCAGGAGCCGTAGAAGGGATGCTCCATGACGGGAAGAAACTCCACATGAGTAAAGTTCGTCTGGCGTAAATAGGAGATAAGTTCGTCGGCCATTTCACGGTAGTTCAGGAAGCCGCCGCTTGGCCCCGGATAGCGGCGCCAGGATCCAAGGTGGATTTCGTAAATCGAGACAGCCGAGTCGAGAGCATTGACCTTTTCCCTTGACTCGAGCCACTCCCCGTCGGACCATTTCCAGTCCAGATCCTGTACGATGGAGGCATTTCCAGGTGGCATCTCCCAGAAGAACGCAAAGGGGTCTCCCTTGTCCTGGATCCCGGCTTCCGATTCGATGCGGTATTTGTAGGAAGTCCCGGGAGATATCCCCGGTATGAAACCTTCCCGGATTCCTGTATCGGGCCAGTACTGGATCAGTTCGTGCCGCTCGCCGTCCCAGCCGTTGAAATCGCCGATAAGAGTGACCCGCCTGGCGTTTGGGGCCCACACGGCGAAATGGGTTCCCTTCTTTCCTTCAACAGTGGTCACGTGGGCTCCTAGCTTTTCATAGAGCCGCGAATGCGTTCCTTCCCTGAAATAGTAAATGTCATCTTCTGTCAGGAGCGTGTTTTTGAAAACATCCTGTTTCATTACTGTCCACCTCCTGGTGGCGTCCCGTTTTTCGTGGCGTCTTGAATCATTTCCAGTATCCCCGTTATCGGGATGTCGAGCCAGCCCGGGCGGTTGTGCAATTCGTAATTGACCTCGTAAAACGCCTTCTCAAGCAGGAAAGCGTGAAGAAGGACCAGTGCCGCTGAATCGGAATCCGGAATGAACGAGGCTGGGCCCGCAGTCTTTTTGTAACCGTCCAGAAATGTTCTGGAGACTTCAGTGACCCACACCTTTCTCCAGGGAAGAAGGCGGGACTCATCCTGTGGCCGCACGGCGAGTCGTTCTTTCATGGCCGATGCGACGGCATAGTCAAAGGACCGGAGCATGCCGGCCAAATCCCGGAAGGGGGAACGTTTCAGGCGGCGTTCGCTCAGTGGACGCATCGGTTCGCCTTCGAAATCGATAATCTGGAAGTCCTTTCCTGTGAAAAGAACCTGCCCCAGGTGGTAATCGCCGTGAATGCGGATTTTCTGGGTTCTGATTTTCTCTTTTGTGATTCTTTCCATTAACCCTAGCACGATTTTCCCAAGCGGCAGCAGGAGTTCTGCTTTTTCAGCCACCCCTTCAGGGAGAGTTTCCTGTTTTTGCTTCAGCGTCTTGAGAGCCGAAGAGACAAGGCTCCTCATGGACTGGTAAATGGCTTTCTGGTAAAGCCTGGAGAAAGGCTCCGGTTTGAAATCGGCGTTCTCCGTGTCAGAGGCAAGGGCGAGATGCATCTCCGCCGTTCGCTGTCCAAGCAGATCGATCATTTCAAGGAAGAAGTCTCCGGTCGCCTCAACGAGTTCCTGCGGAACGGGGCTTCCTTCCGTTCCAAAACGGAAGATTCCCGTGGTCTCAGGAGCAAACCGTGTCTCGGAAAGCACGGCATCGAAAAAATGGTCGAGGGAGGATCGAGTGAAGGACCATGCGCTCCCCTGGTTTGGTACATATTTCTGGAATACACCCAGCACTATGGGTTTTTGCAGCGACGGAGCATTATACTCAATGGCTCCGACGTAAGCGGGTGTATGGAGAAAGCGGGTTTCTTCGGTGAGGAAACGGCTGATCTCCCGATCGGGATTGATGCCTTCCTCGACCTTGCGAAGCAACTTCAAAAACAGCCACTCATCGTAAAGAACAGAGGAATTACTCTGTTCGGCACGGAGAATCCTCGAAGAAAGGTGATCCGGCAGCTTGAGCCTTTTCGCTTCTTTGCCCTGGATTCCGCACAATGTGCCCTTGCGGTTTCGAATTCTTTTGCGCTTCATCAGAAGGTCAAGAAGAGCAGACTGGAAAAGGGGATCGTGAATGCCGTCATAAAGCACGCCGTCTGTGTTTTCTGCCGTCGCTTCCGCAATGAGAGCCTCGGGGCAGTTCTTCCGAAGCTCTGTTTCGTCTTCACCTGTCGCAAAGGAAACGGGAAGGGTGTACATTTCAGGTGCGCCCTCCGTATAGATGACGCGAAGAATCACGAAATATACTTGGGATGAGCTTTTCGGAACGGGAATGCATTCTTCTATAGTGACATCGCGTATGGTTTTCGCCTTTCCTCCGAACCACCTGGATATCGAGAGATAGTAAGGGAGAACCTGTTTTTCAAGCCTCTGTATCACTGCGGGGTTTTGGAAGTCCTGCCAGCGTGATATTTCCAGATGGGGTATCTTCATTCCCTCTCCATTGATAAAGGCCTTTTCACGTGATTTCTTGAGTTTGAACCAGAAATAGTCGTGGAAACCCATTGTCAGGGTATATGGTTTTGCCCCGATTTTCGGGAAAGCATTGCCGCTGAAGGCTTCTTCGGGGATATAGCCCTCGTATTTGGAAAGATCCAGTTCCGCCACTTGGGAAAACCGCGATAGATTGGAGATAACAAGAACCGATTCGTCACCGTAGTTCCGTATGAATGCCAGGATTCTCGGATTGGAACAATTGACTATTTCCATATTCCCCCTGCTGAGTGCATTGAGCTGTTTCCTCATGGAGATGACCCGCCGCATCCACCAAAGAAAGGAAGATGGGTTTTTCTCCTGGTTTTCCACGTTTATGGCTTCGTAATGATACTCGGGCTCCATGATGACCGGCAGGTAGAGTTTTTGGGGGTTCACTTTGGAGAAACCCGCGTTTCGGTCTGGGGACCATTGCATGGGGGTCCTGACGCCGTTTCTGTCGCCGAGATAATAATTGTCACCCATGCCGATCTCGTCTCCGTAATACAGGCAGGGAGCTCCGGGCAGGGAAAAGAGGATGAATTTCAGCAGTTCCGCCCGTCGCCTGTTTTGTTGGACAAGCGGGAAAAGCCGTCTTCGAATGCCGAGATTGATCCTGGCTCTCGGATCACGGGCGTACACACGGTACATGTAGTCGCGTTCTTCATCGGTGACCATTTCGAGAGTCAATTCATCGTGGTTTCTTAGGAACATCACCCACTGACAGGGATCGGGGATCGGCGGCGTCTGTTCCATGATGTCAACGATCGGGAAACGGTCCTCCATCCAAAGGGACATAAAAATCCTCGGCATGATAGGGAAATGAAAGGCCATATGGCATTCATCACCATACCCGAAATAGCTGACGGCATCCTCCGGCCATTGGTTTGCCTCGGCAAGGAGCATCCGGTCCCCGTACTTCTCATCCACATGACTTCTAAGCTCTTTCAAAAACTGATGGGTTTCCGGCAGGTTCTCGCAGTTTGTTCCATCCCTTTCATAGAGGTAGGGAACCGCGTCGAGGCGGAAGCCGTCAACACCCATATCCATCCAGTGGTCGAGTATTTTCAGAACGGCCCGCCGAACCCGGGGGTTGTCAAAGTTCAAATCCGGCTGGTGGGAATAGAAGCGGTGCCAGTAATAGGTTCCTGCGACGGGATCATAGGTCCAGTTGGATGTTTCGAAATCCTGGAAGATGATCCTCGCCTCGGAAAACCTGTTGGGATCATCGCTCCAAACGTAAAAATCCCGCCATACGGAACCGGGCTTTGCCTTCCTTGCCCGCTGGAACCAGGGATGCTGGTCCGAAGTGTGGTTGATGACGAGCTCCGTGATTACTCGAAAACCCATATCGTGAGCCTTTCGGAGAAACCTCCGGAAATCGCGAAGGCTCCCGTATTCCGGGTGGATGTTCCTGTAATCGGCGATATCGTAACCGTCGTCACGTAACGGGGATGGATAAAAAGGAAGCAGCCAGAGCGTGTTGACGCCGAGATTTTTCAGATAATCCAGCTTCCGTATCAGGCCCTCAAAATCGCCGATTCCGTCATTGTTGCTGTCGAAGAAGGCCTTGACATGAACCTGGTAGATTATGGCGTCCTTGTACCATTGGGCATTCTCATTCATCATGATGTTTCCTTTCCCGCATCACATGAAGTAATCGAAATCTTCTTCGCGGTGCATGCGACGATGAACACGGAAAATTCTCGCAGGCAAAACGGCCGGGTCGAAACCTACCATATTCGTTTCTCCTTGCCATACAAATTTTTCATCCCCCAGCAGGTCGTGAAGAAGATAGGGTTGGTTTCGTTCAATGTCAAACATCTCAAGCGGAATATTGACATGGCAGCTTTGATGCGTGAATGGGTCAAAACAGACGCCTATCAGGAGAAGGTTGTCCGCTTCAGCGCTTTCTTTAAGAAAAAAGAGGATGTTCTCATTGTCCGTATCCAGAAACTTCAGGTTCCGGGTGGACTGCAGAGCCTTATTCTCGTGGCGGATGGCGTTTACCCGGGAAACCAGGTCCTTGAGATTCCTCGGTTGATCCCAGTTCCAGTCCCGTATTTCGTACTTTTCGGAATTGAGGTATTCTTCGCGACCAGGAAGCGCATCGGACACAAGCAGTTCAAAAGGAGGTCCATATATACCGTAACATGAAGAAAGTGTTGCTGCGAGCACAAGCCGTATGACGAAAGCCGACCGTCCGCCGATCTGGAGGAATTCGGGAAGGATATCGGGCGTATTCGGCCAGAAATTAGGCTGAAAGTACTCGACGAGCTCCGTCTCGGTCAATTCGACAAGATAATCTCGCATCTCCCGGGCACTGTTGCGCCAGGTGAAATAGGTATAGGATTGTGCGAACCCTTCCCGTGCAAGTCGGCGCATGACTTTTGGTCTGGTGAAGGCTTCCGCGAGAAAAATCACGTTTTCGTCGCATTTTCTGGCTTCACCGATAAGCCAGTTCCAGAAACGGAAAGGTTTCGTATGCGGATTATCTACACGGAAAATTCGGATGCCCTGATCTATCCAGAAAAGGGTTACTCCTTTCAGTTCGTTCCAGAGTTCTTTCCAGGCTGATGTCTCAAAGTTGAAAGGAATCACGTCCTGGTATTTTTTCGGCGGATTTTCAGCATACTGGATGCTGCCGTCGGGCCTCCAGTTGAACCATTCTGGGTGGGACTTGATATAAGGATGATCACGAGAGCACTGGAAAGCGAGGTCCATGGCGACTTCCATGCCCAGATCTTTGGCCTTTTCGACGAAATTCCTGAAATCTTCCAGGGTTCCGAGTTCAGGGTGGATTGCCTTGTGTCCCCCGTCGGCGGAGCCGATGGCCCATGGGCACCCAGGGTCACCAAGGCTGGCGGGAAGTGTGTTGTTCGGTCCCTTGCGGTCTGTGACGCCAATGGGGTGAATCGGGGGAAGATAAACGACATCAAAACCCATTCTGGCGATTTCTGGAAGACGATCGCTAGCCGATTTCAGGGTGCCGCCCTGCTTTCCGTTGCAGGTTGAACGGGGGAAAAACTCGTACCAAGTGCTGAAGCGTGCTTTCGGACGCACCACATCGACTTCAAGAGGAGGGGAAGGTTCTGTCACGAAAGAACCTTTGTCCATGCATTTTGCCATCAGGTCCAGGAGATGTTTTTGTTCAAGGATTGATGGTATTGTTTCTAGGTCCTGGGAAGCGGCGAGTCTTTTAATAAAGGCCTCAAGCGACGGCCTCTCGTGAGCGGGAAGCTTTTCGCAGGCCTTTTCGATGAAGGCGCAAATCTGGTCTCTATCGACCTTTGTAGCCTCGCCGGCGGCAAGTTTTTTAAGGAAGTCCTTTGAGAGTGTGGCGAATCTATCCACGGCACCTCGGACGGCGTACCTGTGCCGTTTCATGCCGGTGATCGTAAAACAGGCCCTCCAGCGATCGTTTCCGACAGGAGCCATAGGATATTCTTCCCAATACGGGGGAGTGTCAAGCTGTTCCCGGTTGACAACAAGGGTGGCCCGTATCTCATCATGTCCGTCGGCAAAGACGTCGGCTTCGACAGATACGGTTTCTCCCGGGATCCTCCGGATCGGGAAGCGTCCATTGTCTATAGACGGGGTTATGTTTTCGACGACGACTCGAATCGTGCCTTCCGGCATTTGTTTCACCCGCTTTTTGGTCTTATTCATCAGCCGACTGCAACCCGCTTGATGATCTTATGATAAAGCAGTGAAGAAAAAGCGCAAGGGCACACTTCCCCCTGAAAGAACTTTCCAGGGCATTTTCAAGAGGTGTTTTTACTGGAGTACCCCGGGGGTTTCGAAAAACCTGCGTGCTTTTTCTGTCATGAGAAGGAGAACCAGTTCTTCGCAAGCCTGTTTGCTCGAAGTATTCCGTTTGAGTACGAGGTAGGTCGGACCATTCGTAGCGTCTGTGTCCGAGACGAAAAGAACGAGAGAATCTTCTTCAAAAAGGAGATTGTAGTCCG
>JBNGDE010000010.1:0-27482 GCA_049974925.1 Thermovirgaceae bacterium
TGGTCATCCTCGACCTGATGCTTCCGGGTCTCGACGGCTGGGAAATCTGCCGGCGATTGAAAGAAACCGACGCGACCCGTGACATTCCCGTGATCATGCTCACCGCCCGGCGGGATGAACGGGACGTGGTGGCCGGGCTGGACCTCGGGGCCGACGATTATCTTCGAAAGCCCTTCTCCATGTCGGAACTCGTGGCGCGGGTCCGGGCCCTGTTGCGTCGTGCGGGGAGAACCACCCTTTCAGGGGGAAAAACTTCCATCGGCCCCCTGGTGCTGGATCACGAAGCGGAATCGGTCACCCTCCGGGGCGAGATTCTGGAACTCAGCCCCACGGAATACCGGCTTCTGGAGACCCTGGCCCGTTCCACAGGTCGAGTCCTCTCTCGGGAGGAACTCCTCGGCAAGGTCTGGGGATATTACGCAGGGGACACCAGGACCGTGGACGTGCACATCTGGCGCCTCAGGCGCAAAATCGAGGATGACCCGGAGAACCCGAAACTGCTACACACCCTTCGGGGACGGGGATACCGGCTTCAGTGGGAGGCGGACGGAGAATGAGAACCCTGAAAGGGAGAATGACCGACCTCGTGGCAATGGTGCTCGCCCTGGCTCTTCTGGCAGGATGGTTCGTCGTCGGCAACGGCATCGAGGAACACATGCACCGGCAGGCGCGAACCTCCCTCCTCGACCAGATGGAACTCCTTGCAGGGGTCCTCGGCGAAACTGGCCTCGACGGGTTCAGTAACGTTCTCCGCAACGTTGAACCTGAAACGGGCACCCGTGTTACCGTGATCAACATGAGCGGGAGGGTTCTGTTCGACACCCAGGCTGATCCGACAACCATGGACAATCACGCCTCCCGTCCGGAAATCCGGGAATCCATGCTGACGGGCACGGGCATCTCGTCACGCTACAGCCGCAGCCTCGGCGAGGAGCAACTCTATATCGCCCGCCTGGCCACGGACCCACGGGGCGATACCATGATTCTCCGTGCCTCCGTCTCGCTCAGGTATATCCAGGAGGCCGTAAACGCCGCCAGGACGAGGCTTTTGTTTTCACTGTTTTTTGCCGGCGGGGCGGCCATGGCTGCGGGACTGATCCTTCTCCGCCAGGTCACGAAACCCCTGGAGGAACTCACCCGTGCAGCCTTCAACCTCCAGGAAGGCCAGAAGCCCCGATTCCCCTCATCGGGCACACTGGAAGTCCAGCGGCTGGCCTCGGCACTGGAGGACATGTCGAACCGCCTCGAGGGGGCCATGGGCGATTTGCGTCGCGAGAAGGGCTATTTCCGCTTCCTCCTGGAATCACTCCCTGTGGGTGTCCTGGTCGTCGATGACGGCGGGCGGATCCGCTACGCCAATTCGGCCCTGTCGTCACTCCTCAGGGACGTCCCGGAAAAGATCGAGGGAACACCCTACCTTTCGGCCATAAAGGCTCCCGAACTTCTCGAACTCCTCGAAAAGGCCTACAAGGGCCGGAGCGGGCGGGCCGTCTTTTCCGTTCGCGGCGTGGAAGAAAAATTCCTGGAGGCACAGGTCATCAAGATCGACTGGGGTGTTCTGGCCGTACTGAACGACCTCACGGACCGGATGCGTCTCGAGCAGTCCCGGAAAGCCTTTGTCGCCGATGCCGGTCACGAGCTGCAGACACCCCTGACGGCCATCAGGGCGGCAGCCGAGCTTCTGGCCGACGACAAGGATCTGGACAGCGAAAAGCGTCGATCCATCGCAGGAAAGATCCTCACCCAGCAGGAGCGCATGACGGCTCTTGTGGATGACCTGCTTTTGCTGTCACGGCTGGAATCGGAGGTACCCTCGGAAGAACCCCGGGAAATTGACCTGGCGGGACTTCTGGATTCCCTCGTGGAAAACATCCTCGCCAGCCCGCAGGCCGAGTCAATCGAGGTTGAAAGGGACATCGCCGGCCCGGCCGTCGTCAGCGGACGCCCGGGCGACCTCTGGCGCGCCTTCGGCAACATCCTGGACAACGCCGTCAAGTACACGAAAAAACGCTTCGGTGACAAACCGGGCGGGAAAATCCGCGTAACCCTCGGCCCTTCGGGGGACAGCTGGGACGTCATCATCGAAGACAACGGCATCGGCGTCCCGCCGCAGGCGAAGGAGATCATCTTCGAACGCTTCCAGCGTGCTGAAACAGACCGCTCCAGGGAAGGGCTCCCCTCCGGCGGCTACGGCCTGGGTCTGGCCATAGCCAGGCGGATCTTCGAAGCTCACGGAGGAGCCATCACCCTGGGAGACTCCGCCGAAGGCGCCCGTTTTACTATCCGGCTGCCTGGATCCAGCTCCAGCCGGTAAGGCGGACCCGCCACCCACCGAAAATAAATCCCGACTATTCCGCTTGAGGCTGCTTTCTTTGCACATCGTCGTCATCGCCAAGGGTAAAGTCCTCAAGCAGCCGGTTCAAGGCATCGGAATTCTCTAACATCCCCTGTGCCTCTTCGGCAAGCCTGTAGGATGTTTCGCTCGTCGACTGCGAAGAAGACCGAATGCTCTCCACCTTTTCCACCACTTCATTGTTGGCGTCGGTGATCTGTTCGACGGCACTTGCGATCTCCCGACTGGCCGCGGCCTGTTCCTGGGCCGACGCTGCCATGGACGTGATCGCGTCATCTATGGAACGAATCTGCTCGATGACGGTGTTGATGTTCTCTCCTGTCTGCCCGGCCTGTTGCGCCGTTTCCTGCATGCTTTTGACGGAAGCCATGATCGTCTCCGCCGATTCACGCGTTTCCGCTGAAAGCCTTTCTATCAGTGACCCGATCTCATTGGCGGCTTTGTTGGAGTCGGCTGCCAGTTTCCTCACTTCGTCAGCAACGACGGCAAAACTCCGGCCGTGTTCTCCGGCCCTGGCAGCCTCAATGGCGGCATTCAGGGCCAGAAGGTTCGTCTGGTCGGCAATGGTACCGATGGTGCTGACGAAGGACGTGATTGTTTCGACGGAATCCAGGAGCCCCTGCATTGAGGCGGCACCCTTCTTTGCCTTTTCAGAGGTACCCAGGATCTCCTGGACCATCCCCTGGATGAACTCCGCCGTTTCTTCTCCGATCTGCCTGGTCCGGGCGGAAAGTTCAGCGGCCTGTGACGCCGATTGGGCAACCTGCCGGGCACCACCTGAAACCTCTTCCACCCCTGCGTTCGTTTCCTCGAGGGATGCTGCGTTGGTTTCGGTCAGCGATCCCAGCTCCTCGACGGCTTTCTGAATCCGGTCCATGGCCTTTCTGACGGTCCCGGAAAGATCCGAAAGCTCGCTGGCACGTTTTTCGCTTCTTTCGGCCTCGTTTTTGATGGCCTCGATGATCCGGCGTTGCCCCGCAATCATCGTTCCCATCTCCCGGGCGACTTCATGAACTTCGTCCTCAAAGGGGAACCGGCTCTCATCTACGGTTACGGCCAGATTTCCGGAACCAGCCTGTTTCGCCATGTCCACCAGGGCTTTCAGAGGGTTTTTGATGCTTTTCGTTATGACCAAAGAAACAACAAAACCTATAACCGCAACGGCGACGAGGACGCCCAAAGTCATCCTGACGTTTCGCGAAAGCTGATCCAGCACGGCTTCGGCCAGGCCTTCGGCTTCGGCAAAGGCCTTCTCGTTGACGGCAAGGGCCGACTGCCCGGCTCTGTCGGCACGTTCTTTTATGTCTGCTGCAAATTGCTGGAGAACCGTCCAGCTTTCAACAAATCTCCCCGCCGCTTCCCTGTACCTGCCGATCGCCTCGACGACCCGATCGAGACTGTCCTTGGCCTCGAGCATGTATGAGGACTTTCGCAGATCTTCCAACATTTCTTCCAGTCCGGAAAGCCTCTTCAGAGCTTCGGCGGCCGCCGCCCTGTCACCTGCGGCCTGGGCTTCGTAAAAATCAGCGTTTGTCCTTTCTGCTTCAAGGAGCACCTTTTGGGCTTTCCCGATCTTGTCGATCCTGTTCATGATGGCCGTCGCCGCCAGATCGAGTTCAACCTGTCTGCGGATTTTCTTGTGCTCCACGGAAATATAGGCGGAGATGTTCTCTTCCAATACGGACAGGGCGTCTTCCATTTCTTTGCGGCTCGCCTTCATCCCGTCCATGGCTTCCGATATCTTTCCGGCCCCGTTTTTCAACAGTCCCACTGCGCCGGAGATCTCCATGGCTCCCCGCCTGAGTTCTTCCATGTCTTCATGCTCCATGGAAAGTCCCGTAGCTTCGGCGACAAGCTTTTCTGTTTCACCGATCATCTGTTGGCCCCTGTCGAAATCGGCTTTCTCGCCTGAAAGGGCATATTGTGTGTATGAAGCCGAAGCTTCGAGCAGGGTTCGCTGCATTTCGGAAGCAAGGCTGATTTCCTGAAACCGTCGCCCCGCCAGCTCCTCCGTATCCTTTTCAATCTTTCCGAAACTCACCCATGAATAGATGCTGGCTCCTGCGAAAACGGCGACGATGAGCAAAAAACCGATGACAAGACGTTGGCCGATTTTCGTGTTTTTGAACACCTCTAACCCCCCTTGAGTCCCGGGCGTCTCAGCCGCTTTGGTGAAAGACCTTCCCCGTCCCTGTTTTTGTCCGGTACGTCCTTTATCTGATCTTTCCCGGCAAAAAAACGGATTTCCCGACTCTGAAGGGAAGTCTAAGAGTTTGGACCCTTCCTTTCAGCATCCTCCTATGGGGTTTTTGTTCATCGGGCCGTGGCTTTGCCTCCGGCTTTCTCCGGATCCCACCTCGCGATGGGCACCCTTGCCCTTGGCTAACAGACTCGTGCTGCCTCGCCTGTAGTGGACTCGCACCACCAAGTTAACGCCCATGCCGGGCGCACGAACAGCCAATGAGGGGAACCGGCAAGATTCCCCTCATTGGCGGCACCAAAATAAGTTGCGCTTTAAATTAATTTGTATTTGCTATGCCCTTCGCTACATCACGCAAGTACGGCTATGACGCCTCTGATACCAAGAATAGCGATAGAAATAGCGCTAACCCAAAGAGCCACATCATAAAACCGACTTGGGCGCAGCCTATCGTCTAACCTTGTATAGCGGAAGAATAACGCAGCATATACCACAATGAGAAGCATGAGAGAGGTCCCTATGCCACCTAAAATCACCATAAACACAGGGGCCTTAAAGGTTAAGAACAGCAGAGCCCAAACGATAGCGATAATCCAAGTTAAGGCTTTAATCCATCGCTGCCGTTGCTTCATGTCAGAAAAATCTAACAAGCCAACACGACTAAAAGCATCAGTATATTGCCGTGACCAAGCAGCTAAGGCTGAGAATGTGGTGGAGTAAAGCACCACGATGGCTCCAACAAGGTATACCCACATAACCCAAGGGCCAACCGATTCAGTATATATGGTGTCGCATCATAGTCCTGTGGAATTGTTCCTCTGCCGTGCAAAATAGCCGCTCCCAATAGGTAGAAAGCCGCGGTAGCTAAAGTATATATAACCATAGAAAGCAGGGCGTCTATGTACATGACCTTAATCCAACCACGGGCTCTTCTGACCCAATCTTCGCTGTCATCCTTGGGTCCAGTAAAGCGGGCATATCCCTTTTCCAAACACCAGTAAGAATACTGCATGATCTCGTCTCCACCTACGCCGGTAATGCCAAAGGCGGCGATAGTCACTCCCTCTGCAAAAGTTGGCAAGTTAAACGTTAACCCCTGTGCTATATCTGCCCAGCTTATACGGTATGGCATAATTTGTAAGAAAAACACACAGGCTATGGTAAAGAAGACAAAACAGACGATCATCAGCACGCAAGCGCGTTCGATGAATTTGTAACCCCCTTGAGAGACAAGCAAGGCAACAGAAAGAGCCGCAACCCATGTCCAAACGGGCGGAGACACGGCAGGAAAAGCGATATTCAATGCCAGTGCCACCCCACCGACAACTCCGCCAAACTGCATCATTTTAAGAAGCATGACGATAATCCTTTTACAGGGAAGCCACTTTTTATTCGGTACCCGAAGTGTTAGCGCACCTTAAAAGGCCGGGTTTGGAGAGTTCGCCTTCGCTCAGACTATATTTCGAGACCTTTCCCAAATTCAGGAACCCGAGCCGGTCAAAGATGGATATGGCGAAGGGTCTTTCGTAGTGATAAGGGCCAAAAAAATCTTGCGCTGAGTCTCCCTACGGATAAAGTCGCCAAGCCTTCGGACTGATCTCTTGGGCGTTGAAATTAGAGGGTGGGTATTTGGTTTGCCTCGCTTGATTTACCCTACCCTGGTATAGTAAAATAGGTCGATACAAGTCGAAGTTCGACATGCTCAAAAGTGGGAGGATATATAGATGAAG
Source organism: Thermovirgaceae bacterium (assembly GCA_049974925.1). Taxonomy (GTDB): domain Bacteria; phylum Synergistota; class Synergistia; order Synergistales; family Thermovirgaceae; genus UBA1876. The sequence continues at coordinate 6,284 of JBNGDE010000010.1, forward strand.
GGGAAAGGACAAATAGACCCCAATGGGATCGTGCGCTCCATTCTTTACTATCCTCAAGAACTGGGACGCAACATGGACGAATCCCTCAGGATGGTAAAAGCTCTCCAGTTGGGCGACAGAGAAGGCGTTAACACCCCTGCCAATTGGCCAAACAACGAGCTCATTCAAGATAGCGTAATCATTCCACCGGCACGAGATATCTTTACCGCAGAAAAGAGGAAGAGTGAGTACGAGAACTTCGACTGGTGGTTCTGCTACCGCAAAGCCCAACGATAACCCTACCCCCTCCCGAGAATCTCGAGAGGGGGTAATTGTCCTGCGCCCGGCATTGAGTGCTGTCTATGGGGCAGTCAAACGACGAAGGTAACAGAAGTCACGCCTAAGGCAAGAGCTTCTACCATGAGACCAAACACTCACCGCAGGCGGCTACAAATGCCCTATAGCGAATGGCACGTACAAACGGTGCAAAAAATCCCCTACTTGATTTTTTTGCCGTATAACAGGCTTAAAAGATTAAACCTTACTTTCCCTTCATCAATGGTAAAATGGATTAAAAGCTTAATGACACCATAAAAAGTAAAGGACGATGTCTGCAGCGAAGAAGGGAGAAGTTTACTGTGCGGGACAAACGAGTTCCATCTGCCCTCGCGTTGGGGGTGTGTCTGGCGATAGGATTCGCCGTGGCGGGGTATTTGATAGGAGACGCCTTGCTCAAGGCCAAGTCTGCGGAGCGGTTCGTCACGGTAAAAGGACTCTCGGAAAAGATCGTAGAGGCAGACTTAGCTATATGGAACATATCCTTCCGCAATGCAGCGAACGACCTCGAGGGGCTTCAGCAGCTTGTAGACGCCAATAAGGCAAAGGTGTACAACTTCTTACTGGGAATGGGCTTCGAGGAGGCGGAGATATCGAGCATGCCGCCCAAGATCACGGACATGAAGTCATTACCCTTTATGGACCCCTCTACGAGCAGGGATTTTCGCTATGCAGCGGTAAGCATGTTAACCATCCGTTCAAATAAAGTCCCTCTCGTAAAAAAGGCCCTCGAGCGCGCCGGGGAGCTCGTATCTATGGGCATCGCTCTTGCTGAAGACAGTTATGCCGAGTTTTTATTCACTGAACTCAATAAACTTAAGCCCGAAATGATCGCCGAAGCGACTACAAACGCCAGGGAGGCGGCAGAGCAATTCGCCAGGGATTCTGGCAGCCAAGTTGGGGCGATACGGAGGGCAAACCAGGGCTACTTCACCATAAGCGACAGAGACAGGGGTTCGCCGGACTATAAAAATGTCCGCGTAGTGACGACGGTGGAATTTTTCCTGACAAGCCCATGAGATTGATAAATATTCGGTGCGACGCCTTAACTGTGAGACTGTGCTAATCGCTTGCTAAAATACTTTGAGGCTTCTCCGTTGCGCTTTGGGTTTATTTTTTACTATCCAGGTTTTAGATCTAAATTAAGTAAAATAGTGACGAGTAGTGTATTTACGGATTACGTGCGACTGATCCCGGGGTTGCGTTTCACGCGACCCCGAATTTGCTCCACGTACCCCCCCTCAGGAAATGAAAAAGATCTCCCAAACCCAATACAAGACGAAGAAATTACGAATTTGGATAAACGCAACTCTGTTGCAAAATCTGTCGGGGGTGCGCTACACTGATCGAAACGAAGATATGTAAGGCCTTTGGGCATGGAGGTGGGGCTTTGAGTCGGTCCGTTAAGGCTATATTGTTGGGGGCATTGTTCGTTTTTTCATGGAGTATGCCAGTGCGGGCAAATACCATCGCTGTAGCAGCCGGTATTGCTCCTTGCGTGGAGGAAGTAGTGCAGGCTTACATAAAAGCTGGCGGAGACGACTTCATACTAGTAAAGGAGGCATGTGGCCCATTAGCGCGTCAGATAAAATCAGGAGCTCCCTATGAACTATTCCTCGCCTCGGAGCCTAGGTGGCCAAAGTGGTTGCAAGATCAAGGGCTTCTTGTGGATGTACATACCTTTGCCATGGGGCAATTAGTTTTATGGCATGATTTGGCCGAAGAAGTGCCCAACGAAGAGATGATTAAAACGGCGTTCGTTGCGATTCCCGATCCAGAAACTACGGCATATGGATACTTAGCAAAAGAATACCTCGAGCAAAAAGGCCTGTGGGATAAAATGCTAGCAGAAAATAGGATCATATTTGTAGGCAATGCTCCTCAAGCGGTGTTAGCAGCAAAAGGGGGTATCGTTCAGATTGCATTTCTGCCTCTGAGCATGGCAATAAAGGCAGGAGGGAGTTACAAGGAGCTTTCCGGCATGAATATAGACCAGGTGGGCGGGCTTACGCCCAAAGCCAGCGATGAATGTAGCAGATTCTGGGTATTCTGCCGCTCTCAAACGGCAGCCCCCATATGGATCAAATGGGGATTCCTATTGCCTAACGACGAGGAGGAGCGGATGAAAAAATGAAGCATGCGGTCGAAAACGACAAGGGGATCTCGAAGTTATTAGAAGGCGTCAAGCAAAAGGCTTGGCTTCGACTCCAACATAGGCCAGACCTCCTGGAGGAGGTCATTATGGCAGAACCGCTGGGCGTTGCGGAAGCCCTCGGCGATCCGGCACCATACAAAGACTTCGCCCTCCAGCGAGGAGAGGAAAAACTCATGGAGGTCACCGCAAGGGGTGCCAAAGGCCAGGCCTTCACGTCCAGTCCCTCTCGCTGGAGGGGAAAATTGCGGGAAGTCTTTGAGCTAAACTTGGCCTTAGAAAAAAACAGAGCTCTTTTTGTGGCGTCCATCAACGCAGTTGGGCGCTTGCTGCTGTGGGATAACAACACAATCCACTGTAAGGACCAAGAGCCAGATCGATGTGCGCGCAGGATGGCGGAGTTCGTAGCTGTTAGGCTTGAACCGACTCATTGCGTTGGGATAGTCGGATACCAACCTGCCATAGTAAAACGCATGGCCGAGCTCCTCGGAAGCCATCGAGTCCGCGTAACTGATTTAAACCCCAAAAATATCGGTAAAAATGCCTTCGGCGTAACGATTCTGGACGGCTCCTCCTCGATACAGAGACTCGCCCAGGAATGTCGTATAGGGTTGGTAACGGGTTCTACGCTTATCAATGGCACCTTGGATCATATACTATTTCTGTTTAAAGAAAGCGGCATAGAGGTTTATTTATACGGCACCACGGCTGCAGTGCCTAGCGCGCTGCTCGGGCTTAAAAGGCTCTGTTTTGAGGCAAGCTAAGCATATCGGCAATCGATCTTTCAGGAGGTGGTGCCCTGTTGGCTCGAGTATTGGCCGTTTGTATAAGCTTTGCAAGGCAAGAAGCCAAAAAAGGCATCCCTGAGGCGCGGCTTATCCCAGGAGAAGGCATAGAAGGCGATTCTCACAGGGGATTTTCCGATCGTCATGTGAGCTTGCTGCGCGCTGAGGATATAAAGGCTGCCGAGGCGGAGGCTGGATTTTCTTTCCCCCCGGGTTCACTGGCAGAGAATTTGGTAATAGAAGGCCTCCCAAGTGAGATCGCCATTGGTAGCAAGCTAAAAGTGGGGTCCGAAGCGATATTGCTCGTGGCCGAAAGGGGCAAAAAGCCCGACGAACCCCACTCTTACGACTACAAAGGGTGGTGCCTGTTGCCCAAAGTAGGTTACTTTCTCCAAGTTATCAAAGGAGGCATCGTCAGGCCGGGCGATGAGGTCGTCATAGTTCGAGGAGGTCCTTAGGGGGGTTGACGATGATTGCAAAAGAACTCCTTTCCTCTGCAGAGGCGACACTTGCGGCACTGCAGATCGAGCGGGTTGTAATCGGATTAGCCTATACCGGTGTCATCTTGAGCGATGGAAGTTGTGGTCTTGCAGCGACATTAAACGAGAGGGGCCGTTGCCAAGCCTTTCACCGGGCCGGCACCTCAGCCGGCCGCCCAGCTTTAGATTTAGCCCGTGGCCTGCTCTCGGCTGATCCGCTGCTTTCTGCCTTAGGATTGGCGACGGTAAATGCCACTTTGACTGCTAGACTATCACCACAACAAGTTCCTTCACAAAACGTCGCACCTTTGGACGCGCTGGCCGTAAGCAAAAACGATGTGGTGGGTATTATAGGTTATATTGGCCCATTGGTTCGCCCTCTCCGCGAGCAGGCGAAAGAACTCCTCATCTTCGAACGCGATCCGACCAAACGTCTGCCCAGCGTTCTACCCGACTGGGCTGCGGAGTTGGAACTTCCCCGATGTGATGCCATCTTCATTTCTGGCACCGCATTCATCAACAAAACCATAGACCACTTGCTGGAGCTTTGCAATGGACGAGTAGCAATTGTGGGCCCATCGACGCCCCTGTGGCCTAATCTATTAGGCCTAAAGGGCGTTGTCGGACTCTTTGGAGCTACGGTGTATAACCCAGAGATCGCCTTACGGGCAATAGCCGAGGGAGGCGGCACTAAGGCCCTCTTCCTTAACGGCGTAGACAAAATAGCTTTAACATCCCCCGACCCCTCCTGCCGCCACACATAAGAGCCAGACGATAACGATATATCCTATAAATCCTTGGTCGGGTCTCTCCTCTTGCCGCTTTCTTTCCACCTTCTTCTTGGATTTTTCTATAGTAAGGTGCCGTTATAGTCAAAGGGCTACCATTAAATTGTGCCTTGATATCTTCCCTTTCGCAGGAGAAGAAACCCCTTATGTTTGCTTTCCAGATAATCTACCTTACAGTTTGCATCGACAGCCTCATCTTGTATCCCTTGAGTTGTATTCCTCAAGGCAAAGCCTTTGGAAGGATAGCACTTTCGCTTTGATTTGTTTTGTGCAAGCCCTTTTTCCGAAGTCATTGAAATGGCCAAAAAATGCGCCCGGCCGAAAGAGATCGAAACCGGAAAGCTCGTGGGTGGTTTTGCCCATAACCAGGTCATGGCCTTGGCTGACAAGGTAGTCGGCGCCGTCAAGTCGGGAGCTATCAAACGTTTTGTCGTCATGGCCGGATGCGATGGCCGCCACAAAACGCGCAATTATTACACCGAAGTGGCCCAAAACCTGCCCAAAGATACGGTGATCCTCACGGCGGGATGCGCAAAATACCGTTACAGTAAGCTCGGCCTGGGCGACATCGGCGGCATTCCCAGGGTTTTAAACGCAGGCCAATGCAACAATACCTACTCCCTCGCTGTAATCGCCTTGAAGCTCAAGGAAGCCTTCGGTCTGAGCGACATCAACGAATTGCCCATTTCCTATGACATCGCCTGGTATGAGCAAAAGGCTGTAGCTGTTCTGCTGGCATTGCTTTCGCTCGGCGTGAAGGGCATACGCCTGGGGCCGACCCTGCCAGCCTTCCTCTCGCCCAACGTGGTGAAAGTTCTGGTGGAAAAATTCGACATCAAACCTATAGGGAGTGTGGAAGAAGACATCGCCGCGATGATGGCTGGGAAATAACCCATATCGACAATGTGGCGGCAAGCTTGCGTAAAAACAAAGGAAGACGACTTGCTAGATACATAACAAGCAAATATGAACAGCCTCCATCCCTCTCAAAACCGTACGTACGGGCCTCGCATACGGCTTTTGTTCATTCCTCTTCCTATGCTACCGGGACAGAAAGATCCAGAGATCCTCTGCGTCTCCTTCCGTGAGTATGTGCGCTATTGCCCTTCGGCTCTTCTTCCGGGTCGGCCTGCCTTCTATCCCTGCGGGCAATATACAGTCCGGTGTCCCGGCTTACTCCGATGAGCAACCGATGGGAGCAGATTCCCTTTCACAGGCTTTCCGCTTCCTCGTGTCCCGCCACGCTGGGCGCACAAAAAAACTGCAGCCGCAAAAAATTGGCTGCAGTCAGGTGGAACTGATGTCTTCGGCAAAATCTCCCTTTTCTTGTCTCCTTATCCAAAAGCCTTTGCGCAGGACAAGGTGACCGCTTCGCAGGGCTTTTCTATCAACAGGTGCAGCTACCCGCACAACAGGAAGAGGGATTCTTCTTCGCCGAAATGAAAGCGCTCGCCAGGGAACCGCTGATGTGCCGGGAAAACTTTTTCGGCAAGTCGGGGAACAGGTTTTCCAGCTCTTCTTCCGAAAAGCTGAAGATCCTTTCCCCTTCGACGGAAACCGAAACAAAGCCCGCTTCAGAGAGCATCCGTCTGTAGTCATCCTCCAGGAGCGCGCCCGCCACGCAGCCCAACCAGGCCGAGAGACTCCGCTGCACCTCGTCGGGAACAGGCTTCACGAAAACCATGTCCGAAAGGGCTATTCTCCCTCCCTCGGCAAGGACCCTGTGGATCTCGCGGAAAACCTTCCCCTTGTCGGGCGACAGGTTGATGACGCAGTTGGAAATCACCACGTCGACGCTGTCGTCGGGAAGGGGAATGTCTTCCAGGTACCCCTCCATGAAGGAGACATTCTCAATCCCCCACGCCTTTTGGTTGGCCCTGGCCCGTTCCAGCATTTCAGGCGTCATGTCCAGGCCGTACACCATCCCCTCGGGTCCCGTCTCCAGGGCGGCAAGAAAGACATCGTACCCCGTGCCGCAGCCCAGATCGAGAACCCGTTCCCCCTTCCGAAGGCCGGCCTTCTTCGTCGGACTGCCGCACCCGAAGGACCGACCCTGCATAGTTTCGGGAATCTTTGAAAGCTCTTTTTCGCCGTAGATATCGGCTGTTATGGGATCACAGCCGGTAAAGCAGCATTCGCCGGATCCGCAGCAGGACGTCCCCGACGTTACAGCTTCGGCGTATTTCTTTTTGATTTCCTCCCTGAGGTTATCCATTTCATCGAACCCTTTCGAACAACAAAAGCTTTGCGCTTTACTCGAAAGACGACTCTTTCTCGAGAATGGCTTGAATCTGACCTTGTAGTTGCGGGGTCTCTTTTGTCGCAAGGTCCCAGATAATCTCGAGGTCTACACCGAAATAAACGTGGGCAAGGATATTTTATATCGCGATATTTTCTCGGCACCTTCAAGAATATCCTCGAGAATCAATTCCGGGTCACGCAACTCGGACCATCTCGCTTTGCACTTTCTTTCTGATCCGGGGCTTCAAGGCAGATTCCATGACGAGATCAACGGGCCTCTCAAGGATTTCCTCCAGGAAAAATTTCAGGTTGATGTATTTCCGGTAATCCGCAGGACTTGCAAAAGAGACCAGGATATCAATATCGCTTTCCGGCACAAGATCATTGTGAACCGCCGACCCAAAGAGAAAAAGTTTTTCGGCTCCGAGCTCTTTTAACAATTTTTCATTTTCATGGATTTTCCGGATTATCTCCTCACGTTCCATTTTTTCTTCGCTCCCAAAGTATTTGCAATCATTATAAACGAACACGTATGCCGACGAAAAACCTTTTATGCCCGGCCGAGGACTTTCCTGAATTTTACCGTTGCATTGCGGATGTCGGAAGCCCCGACGACGGCGCCGATGACGGCCACTCCAAAAACGCCGGTCCGCAGGATCTCAGGCACACGTGAAGCGGTAATGCCCCCGATGGCAACACAGGGGAGCGACACGGCGCGGACGACTTCCCGGAGCCCTTCGGGCCCGATGACGCGGGCGTCACTCTTGCTCCGTGTCGGGAAGAGGGCTCCCACGCCGAGGTAATCGGCACCGGATTTTTCCGCTTCCACGGCCGCCTGGGGTGTCCGTGCCGTGGCTCCGATGATGAAATCTTTCGGTGCAAGACGCCGCGCGACGGCCACGGGCAGGTCCTTTGCCCCGAGGTGGACGCCGTCGGCCCCGGCGGCAAGGGCGATGTCAAGGCGGTCGTTGACGATGAAAAGCGCGCCATGGACATCGCAGAGTTTCCGGAATTCCAGCGCCTCGTCATACAGGTCTCGTGAGGTTGCCTCCTTGTGGCGGAGCTGGATCGTCCCCGCGCCGCCTTCCAGGGCCAGGCAAGCCTGCTCTGTCAGGGGTCTGCCCTTTCCCTGGAGGGGATCCGGAATGACATACAGCCTCAGTCTGTCGGCAAGGGTTCTCATGGCAAAACCTCCAAAGAAAGGGGACCTTCGACATGTTCTTTCATACCGCTGGAAAGCTTTTCCGGTTCCAGGGCGGCAAGGGCATCGACAAAGGCGTTCTTCCAGGAAGCCGGCCAGGGGGCGTTCCCTGCATCCTCTGCGGCGATCCTGAACGCAAGAAGAGCCGTCACTGCGGCCGGAAGCGGATCGGCCACGGCCATGCAGGCGACCATGACGCTCCCCAGGGCGCAGCCGCTTGCCGGAACCTGCGACAGCAGCCCTGACCCTCCATGAATTTTCCACAATGACCCGCCACAGGCGATTTTGTCCACTTTCCCTGTCGCAACGGCCACAAGGGGTATCCTTTCGCCCTTGGTTATCTCCTTCAGTGCCTTTTCCACCTCGCGGGCTCCGGAACTCTCCACGCCTTTCATGGAACCCGATCCGCCCCCGAGACGGGCCATCTCGGCCTCGTTTCCCTTGACGGCGGTAACCCGGCCATCCTTCAGGAGCGAATCCACCCAGCCCGTCCGAAAGGGGGTGAGGCCGTACCCCACGGCATCGAGCAGACAGGGTGTCCCTTTTTGCAATCCCCTCAAAGCTTCCAGAAAAGCCCCTTTCGAGGTCTCTTTCGGCATTCCCGTGTTCAAAAGGAGGGCGTCCGCCCCGGACGCAATCACCCGGGCTTCTCCAGGGTGGAAGGACATGACTAAAGCGGCGCCCACGGCGGCGGTCACCTCGGCCTGAAAGGGTGCGGCCACGGCGCTCGTAAGCTGGTAGACCAGAGGGCGTTCTTTCCTGATACGCTCCCAGACCTTTCGCGCATCCGGCAGGCGGATCACTGGTTTTCCTCCAGCCATGGCATCGATACGGAATGTCCCACCGGACCGGGACCCTTGCCCGGCCTGAAACCCCGCTGCAAGGCAGCCTGCAGGTAGGCAAGACCCCTTTCCACGGCTTCGTGGATCTCACATCCCGCGGCCAGCTCCGCCGCTATGGCGGCGCTTAAGGTGCACCCGGTTCCGTGGGTGTCGATCGTCTTGATCCGCCGATGCCGAAAGACCCGGACGCGGCCGTCATGGAAGAGATCCGTCACCTCTTCCCCCTTTCCGTGGCCTCCCTTGACCAGGACCGATCGGGCACCCATTTCCAGGATCCTTTCGGCTGCTTTCTCCCTTTCCTCGAGGCTTCCGACGGGAAAGCCCACGAGCCGCTGTGCCTCGGGCAGGTTTGGCGTCACCAGCTCCGCCAGGGGGATAAGGCTGTCTTTCATTGTTTCCTCCGCCTTTTCCGCCAGAAGGGGGTCGCCCGACTGGGCCACCATGACGGGGTCGACCACCAGATGCCTCAGGCCAAACTCCCGGAACACCGCGGCGGCCGTCTCGATAATGGCGCTTTCGGCCAGCATGCCCGTTTTTGCCGCCCCCACGGGAAAGTCCGACAGGACCGCTTCCATCTGGCACCTGACGCTTTCGGGCGACGCCGTCTCCACGTGATGGACACCCAGGCTGTTTTGGGCCGTCAAGGCCGTTATGGCGCTGGTTCCAAAGATCTTCAGAGCCGCAAAGGTTTTGAGATCCGCCTGGATCCCGGCTCCGCCTCCCGAATCGCTTCCGGCCACCGTCAGGGCGATTCCGCGGTACATGGACTCCCTGGGAGCATTCTTTTCCATCATTTCCCATCTTCCTTCCTGAACCCCGTTCGCTTCAAAAGGGCCAGCACTGCCAGGCCTAACAAAGCACCGGGGACGCTGCTGGCCAAAAAGGCCGGCATGAGGACACCGAAGCCCACGGCGGAATTCATCGACGGCGCGATGATGACCGCCGAGAGCCAGGCGCCGACAATTCCCGTCCCCAGAGGTTCCGCCAGGGCGACGATGTCCTTTTTGAAAACCTTCCATGCGATACCCACGGCAAGGGCGCCCGGAATGCTTCCCGGAAAGGCAAAGAGCGTGCCCGTTCCAATCATGTTCCGGATCACCGATGCGGCGAAGGCGACACCGGCACCCCACCACGGACCCAGCAGCACCCCTGCCACAACGTTGACGGCATGCTGGACGGGAAAACATTTCGTGGGGCCCACTGGAATGGAAAGCCCCGAAAGAAGGACGGCAACGGCGCACAGAAGGCCCGCTGTGGTGACCGTCCTGATTTCAGGATGTCCCGGAGGTTTTCCAGACGGTTTCAGAAGAGGTCCCTCCTCGGCCGGGCCATCCCCGGGAGAAGGGGAGAAAGGGGAATTTTTCATGGGCTTTCCCTTCGCCGGCATGACCCGGATCAGGTTCAAGGGGTCGGGGTTTCAAACCCCCTCTCAGCCGGTCACACCGACTCCCCCGTGTTTTCGCTCAAAATTGTAGCACACCAGGCGAAGGAAATGCGATTTCCATCCGGACAGGATGTGAACCGCCCCGGGATTGCCGTAAACTCGCTTTCTTGAGAGGATGTAGGGCATAAAGACAACAGGCAGGTACTCACCAGAGATACCGGAACGGACGGGTCGATCCTGCTTTCGCTTTTTGCCGTTTTTCTTCCACCGGCAACCATGGGACTTGTTCTTTTTTCTGCGTTTGGGCTGCCAGTAAGCTTTACAAAAGGTTCAAAGTCAGAAACATCACACCCGGCCCGGCCTGAGGTTTCCTCCGGCTTTTTTTCGGTTGTCATGAAGATCCACAGGGAGAGTGAGACCGTGTCCCCCGATTCGCGAACGGAAGCTATGAAGTGTGATCCTGTAGGACCATTGCTTTTTCGTTTCTCCATACCCTCAATCATCGGCCTTTTGGCGAACGCCCTTTACAACATTGTCGACCGCATGTTCATCGGGCGCATAGTTGGCTCCCAGGGGCTTACAGTGGTTACCGTGGCGTTTCCCTATTTTGCCCTCGCAATCACTCTTGGCATCCTTGTTTCAGTAGGAGCCTCCTCCCTTGTTTCAAGAAGTCTGGGCTAGCGCGAAAGGGACCTTGCAGAGAAGGTACTATCCAACGCTTTCATGTTGGCGATCATCGTCGGTTTTTCCCTGGCTTTATCCGGGCTGTTCTTCGGAAAACATTTCCTGCACCTGTTCGGGGCAAGCGAAAACGTGCTCGGGGAAGCCTTGGTATACCTAAGGATAATTGCCCTTGGAATGCCTTCCCTTTTGGTCAATTTTGTCCTGAATGGCCTGATAAGGGCGGAAGGCGCTCCCAGATGGGCCATGGGAACAATGCTGATAGGCACTCTTGCCAACATTTTCCTGGACTGGCTTTTCATAGCCAGGATGGGATGGGGGGTAAGGGGGGCAGCATGGGGAACGACCATTGCACAAGGGGCTGCAATTTTTTGGGTATTTTTGTTTTACGCCCGGCACAGTACCCTGAAGATACGGGCCCGTCTTCTTCCCCTTCAAAAAGGTATTGTCCTTCCGATAGTGAAGGTCGGGATATCGCCCGGATTGCTTGAACTTTCTTTCGTTGCCATCCTGGTCCTCCTCAACCAGATCATGGGGTCCCTGGGAGGCGACGTAGCTATATCGGCTGTGGGCATATTCTTCAGCCTGGACACCCTTTTCTACCTTCCGGCACTTGGCATCGGCGACGGGGCACAGCCTTTGATCGGTTTCAACTACGGGGCGGGAAGAATGGACAGGGTACGAAAGATCGTGATGCTCGCCATTGCCTTTGCTGCAGGGATCTTCACCTTTTTCTGGGTAGTGGCAGAAGTCTTCCCTGCATTTCTGGTGGGACTTTTTTCAAGGGAAGATCCGCGACTTACTTCCATGGCGGTCCGTGGTCTCCGCCTCGGGTACCTGCTCCTTCCCCTTGCATCCCTTTTCGTTGTGACCAGCTACACTTTCCAAGCTATAGGGAAAGCAAGGGCGACCTTTGTCCTTCAGGTTGTACGACAGGTAGTCCTGTTCTTCCCCATGCTCATAATTCTGCCCCGCTTCATAGGTATTGACGGGGCCTGGTTATCCTTCCCCTTTATGGACGCAAGCGGCTTCCTCCTGGCCCTTTGGATGCTGAGTGGGGAGATGAAGCGCTGGAAAAACCCATCGGGCCATCATAAAAAAAGAAGCCAGACCTCCACCGGCCCAAGAAGCCCGCAATTCCCGTTTACGTCGGGATAGGATGAGACAAGCCAGGATTTAAGGAAGGGAAAGTACCGATTCCAGGGATGTAAATATTTTACGTCAAGTAAATACACTATACAATACTTGCATCTTTCGCGCTATTGGGTATAATCCATGTTCCAGCTTGAAGCCTTTTTAAAAAAGGAGAAATGACAGGAAAAGTCACGACAAGGAGGAATCTTCCGATTCTGTACAAACTGAGAGAATTTGCCAAGGCAGTCCTGCTGGGCGGTCTTGTGTGTCTTGTCGTCGGACTGGTTGCCGGCGGCAGCCTGAGCCACTCTCCATCTGCCGTCTTCGCGAGACAGGCTGAGGCTCGACAAAGGGCAATCATGTTTTATGCCATCGATGAATCCGTACATTCAGCACTCGAAAAGACGGGGCTTTCAGCACAGAAGCTTTTCTTCTGGTCCCGGGAACATCCCGCTTCGAACGTTCGCTATCTCTGGGGATGGGAGCGCCGGGACCAGAAGAACGTCGCCGTCCTCGCTCTTTACATCACCTCCCAGAACAAGGATATCGACCCGTTGGTGGCCTGGCGCCAGGCTGTATCCTTCGTCCATTACAGCAAGAAATACGACGTCCCTCTCGACCTCGCTGTAGCGGTGGCAAACACCGAAAGCCACTTCAAGCCCGAAGCAAGGAGCGGCTTCGGCGCCATGGGCGTCATGCAGGTCGCCTGGCACGTCCACGAACATCTTCTGAAGGCAAACGGCATCGCCGCGGCAGAAGATCTTTACGACCCCGAAATGGGCATCGCTGCGGGAACCCTGCTGCTTTCACGCTATCTCAACCATTACGGCAGCACCCAGCGCGCTTTGGAGCGCTACTACGGCGGCGCTGTCAGCCGGTACTGGCCGAAGGTCTCTCGCTACATTGCGAAGGTCAAAAGCTGGGGGCTCAAGACGGAGATCTAGAAAAAAGCTTCACGGCACGAAGCGCCCGATATAGGCATCTACATCGAACTTTCGCCGACATCCGGCGGCGTTCATGTACCGGACCTTTCCGTAAACCGGCCTCTCGGGCCAGGCCCTGTCGTGGACGCCGCCGATGCTCCAGGCCACCCCGGCATACCCGTTCGGGTCCCGCCCGTCCAGTTCATACCTGTCGTTGAGAAGAATCGCCGTCTCCATGGCCTCTTCGGGCGAAGGGGACCACTCCAGGATCTTCTTTGCCCAGTACATCCTCATGTAGCCGTGCATCTTTCCCGTTTTCATCATTTCCTTCTGCGCCGCATTCCAGAGCGCGTCATGGGTCCCGGCCCCTTCAAATTCCTCCACGCTGTAAACATATTCCCTTGCGTCTTTCCTGTGCTCGTCGAGAGTCTTTTTCGCCCAGTCAGGAAAGGATTTGACGCTGTCGTAATTCTCCTCGTAGAAACAAAAATTGTCCGAAAGCTCCCGCCTGACCACCAGTTCCTCGATGAAAGCCTTTGTCCCCTCCGTTTCCGGGGCGGCTTCCAGGGCCGCCATGGCCGCCCGCTGGGGAGCCAGGTGTCCGAAATGGAGCCAGGGCGACAGGCCCGACTGTCCGTCGGTCATCGGGTCGTTGCGGTGAGAGTCGAAATGCGTGAGCCCCTGTGTAAGAAAGGCCTCAAGTCTTTTGAGCGCCCCACGGCTTCCTGGTGCACATCCCTCGGGAAGGTCGCTCCTCCTGCAGCCGCAAAAGCGGAACGTTTCCTCCCAGTCGACGGAGGGAAGGTTCCCCTCCCATGGGAAAGGCTGGTCGAGCCCGGTGGGAAAGTCATCGAGAAACTGCGAAAGAAGCCTGTGGACCTTGGGCCGCAAGGTGTAGGCCGCGTATTCCTTCTTGTTCGAGGCCTTCCGGCAGGGCACGACGTTGTGGGCGTCCACCTCGAAGACGGGGATCCGGCATTTTCCCGCCACCTCGTCACGCCAGCGTCGCTTGACCCTCAGGGGGTCGAAATCCGTGAAAAGGGCCGCAGCCTTGTGATCAGAAAGAAAGCGCGGCACCTCCTCCGCTGGGGCCCCCCGTAGCAAGAAAAAGGGAATCCCCAAATCACGCAGGTCCCCTTCCACTTCACGAAGGCCCTCGAGCATGAAGGCGTACTGGCGCCGCCCGGCCCCCAGGTACTCCGGCACCAGGCAAAAGACCACACCCAGGGGCCGCCCCCGGTCGGCGGCCATCTCCCTGGCGAAGATCAGGGCCCAGTTGTCATGGGCGCGCTGGTCGCGGCTCATCCAGTAGATCACCGGCCCCTCGCCGAATTGTTCCCTGTTCAGTGCAAAAAGACGGTCCCTTTTCATCGGCCTTACTTCCTCCACGAAATGGCTTCCCGGCCAATTTCCCTGACAACTTTGGTAAAACCATCCATATCAGTCCCGAACTCGATCCTGTAACAGGGCACCATTTTCAGAAAATCCGTAAGAAAGAAGAATTTTTCTTTCGCCAACCTCGGGATGTCGCAGTTAATGGTCACAGGGAAAAGATGTTTCACTGCTCCGGACGGGGAGATTTTCTGCCAGGAACTCTCCCTTTCCCCGGTCTGATGCAGAACACAGAGGCCATCCACACCTGTTTCCGAAAGATGGGCAAACCCGCAGTCCCTCATCCTGAAATACAGATCCTCGTCGCTTTTGTGAAATGCCATTTTTTCCAGAAAAAGAGGGAAAAACCGCCTGACGGCACTCTCCGCCACCTTGACGACGTCACAGAGAGACGCCGCCCTGTACCCACCATCTTGCGGGCCGAGAAGGATCCTTTCATCGGACAGAACGGGAAAGCCCCTCTCCATAAGCGCAAATGCGGAGGAAGACTTCCCGCTTCCGGAATCACCGGTGAACACCAGGCCTGATCCATCTACATTGGCGCATGCCGCATGGATCGAATAAATTCCGGCGGACATAAAGAGGGAATACAAAAACAGGCTCCCAAAAAGGTAGCTCCTGTGAAAATCCCTGCCGGGAAGCGAGCTTTCCCCCCCGTTGAAAAAGGCCCTGTACTTGCCCGTTTCATAATTGTAAACGCCGCAACCGAGACCTTCCAGCTCCAGTGTTTTCGACCTGGTCCCATACCGGTAAACGAGAGGGAGGGTGTGTTTGTCGTCCAGGATCAGTTTCCTGTCCATGACCGAAACCGTTTCTTTTTCACTGATTCCACAGGGGCTTTTCGTATCGGGGATTATCTCGAAACCGGCCTCCAACAGGGGTGTTCCCTCTCTGGAATCAGTCGAAGGAGGATACACGAGGCACATTTCCATATCCCGGGCCAGTGAAGCGGGCCTGAAAACGGTCCGTATCCTGGCCCCGAGAAGGGCAAATTCTTTCTTTACTTCGTAAGAGGTTGTATCCGCCGCCACGGTCATCCCTCCAGCATGACCTTGTAGCCCCGAATGTTTTCCGAAGATTCGCGAAAAAGGCTTCCCGAGAGACTGAGCCAGGCGTGCCCCTTCAGCAGGGAGTCCTGTTTTTTCACTCCCAGGTAAAATCGGCTGTCAATGCCGCGTTTGCGAGCCCAGGCGTGAAGAACCAGGGACCTTCGCAAGCAGGGCCGGTGCGAACGGAAACACCGGCAGAGGAAAAACCCGCACGCCCGCCAGATCTTGTGAAGCATCTCCAATTCCTTCGCCTCGGGAGGACGCCTTCGGCCCCCTGAGCTCTTTTCGATCTTGCCCAGGAGTTGCGGCAGGGAGTTCTTCAAAACCCAAAGGCTCAGCGTATACCGCAAGACCTGAGCACAAGCCATCATGACCAGCGGCAAATCTCGGGGAAGCTGAAACCCACGACACTCGGCCACACCGTCAGTCCTCCGTTTTTTTCCTCTCCACGAGCCCCTTGTCCTCAAGGTCGGCCACGAGGTCTTCCATATCCCTCTCGAGGGTTGCTCTTTCCACGTCATATTCCTCGAGCATCAACTCCACGATATCCCCGATGGTACGCTTACCGTCGATCTTCTCCCATACCGAGGCTGCCACTTCGTTCAATGTATAGTATGTCCCGGCATCTGCATCCAGCAGCACCGTGTCTTCCTCCAGGTCCGACCACACCAGGCCGCTGTTTCGAACAAGGATGTCTTCATGCATGTCTTGAGCTCCCCTCCATCTCCCTTTTTGGGGTTTTTAAAATCACGGCTGATAAAACGCTATGCGATGTTTTGCCTCTTTAGCTCGCGAGAACTTGACAACGCAAAGGTTTGGAATGATAAATAGACCATATCACAGGCCGCCTTTTTCAGCCATTGGCGGAAACAGTATTTTTAGTCCGGGTTTCCTGTGATTATTTTGGAACCTAAGCATCAGCGGGGAGGTGTACCGCATGGGAAAACAGTACAAAACTCCCGTCATTGAAAAGTTCGAAGTTCCGGAAATCACAGCCCTGTCCCAAGCCCAGTAGAGCAGCGCCGGCCTTCTTTTGGAGGCAAGACCGGGGAAAAACCAAAGAGAGTTACCGGGTGGTCCTTGCTATCGGCTCTGCACAAAACCGTTCGAGGTACTCAAGCCACGAAAGGGAATTGTGGAATATTTGCACTCTCTGATGGGATTGCAAGTGCAAAAGTAGCCAAAACGGCTTGACTTATTTTCGTGTGCAAGGCACAGGTATGTTTGGACCTTCATTGTATAAGAATGAGTTTCTGTGTCCTCATAACCCAAAATTTAAATGTACTCATCCTGAAGGAGTAAAACTGCGTGAAAAAATCTTATGAAAAACCCGTACTCACCGTAGGTGCATCAATTGGAGTTTTGATTGCCCAGGTTGGAAGCGAGATTCCGGACTGAAATCAAGACCCTCTTTCCGGCAGTCCTGTCTTGCCCAGGTCAAACGAAAAGAATACGATTTTTTGGCATACTTTGCATATAATGGTGACGAAATGAGAGGGGGAAATTGAAAAACCTATTCCAGCCCGATACTTACCTGTAATGGGATACTCATCGAGTAAACGGCCGGATCAGATAGCGTGAACTTTTTTAGGATCACAAGAGCCGGTCGGTACCCTGAAGGCAGCAATCCTGCTTTTTCTCATGTATCTTACGATGATACAGGCATGTTTCTTTTATGCTGTAAATGTTGCCTTGCCGCCATGGCGAAGCGCAAAAGGTTGTTTGAGCGTACGACCAAAGAAAGGCATCCCTTGAATCTCACTGGTTTATAGACGGAACGAAACCATTCCTGCCTCTTTTCCTCCGGAACATCCGAAAAACAGCGCCAGAAGTAGGCATCAACCAGGGACCGGTCCCAGGGATGGTTTTCGAAAAAGGATTCGCCAAGCTGCCTATAGAGTGCGGTGCCGGGATAGACCCTGAGTCTTCCGATAAAGAAACTGTCGGGCCTGTGGCGGCGCACCCACTCGAGTTTTTCTTCAAGATGTTCCAGCCTTTCACCAGGAAGGCATCCCAGAAGATAGGCATGGGTCTTGATACCCGCCTTCCTGAAGATTTCCAGGGCCCTGGAGTTGTCCTCTGTCTTTATCCCCTTCCCAAGGGCGTCAAGTTCCTCCTGCCTCACTCCCTCCACACCCAGCTCTGCGAAGACGCATCCGGCCCGTTTCATCAAGGATGTCGTTTCACTGTCCACGTGGTCGGAACGCACCTGAACGGCCCATTTGATCTTCCTGCTGATTCCCCTTTGTATAAAGGCTTCGCACATCTTTCTGGTCCGCTCTGTATCAGCGAGGAAATCACAATCCCTGAAGTAAATCCCTTCCACACCGAAATTGGCTATGGCCCGTTGTAGGTCCTCCACGGAACGGTCGATGCTTCTAAAGCGCAGCCCCGGCCCGAGCTCAAGCGACTCGGAGCAGAAGACACACCTATTGGTGCACCCCCGGGACGTCATCAACGTCAGCGTCGAGAGGAAATGTCCCCGGACCGTCCTAAGTGACCTTCGCGTATAAAAAGGCAGATCCAGAAGATCAAAAGCGGGAAAAGGAAGAGCATCCAGGTCACAGGTGATGGGCCTTTCCGCAGGCCCGCCGGACCTTGTCCAAAGACCTGGAATGGTTTCCCGGGGGACACCATCGGCCAGCATCCCGATCGGTATTTCCGGCTCGCCCTCGATGACGGCGTCCAGTTCGGCGATCTTTTGAAGGGTCTCACTGGGAAGGGCACTCCCGTGGGGGCCCATGGCCACAGTAAATATATCCCGGAGACTTTTGACCAGCTTGACGCAACCAGCCGTATCCCATATGGATTCTGAAACGGTCTCGAAAACCGCCATGTCAGGAGAAAAGGAGCGGACGACCTCCGCCATCGCCTCGTCAACGGCCTTTTCGTCGTAGCCCACCCTGCGAAGCATGGCAAACCTGTCGAAAATCGCCGCCTGATGGCCCTTTTTCCTCAGGGCTGCAGCCGCAGAAGGAGCGGCCAGCGGTGTCCAGGTGGTTTCAAGACGGTTCCAGTCATCGTGAAAGGGGAGGATAAAAAGAACTTTCACGGCTTTTTTCCTTCATCTTCGAAGCCTCTGCCAATGTCGACGATCCCGGGCATGGCAGGCTGCCCCAACCCTGTTTCAACGGCATGGGCGAACTGCCTCATCCCGAAGGGGTCCGGGTTGAAGTTTCCCGGTTCCCCCAATCTGCCTCGCGCGGCTTCCAGCTCACGGTAGGCGGCAAGATCCACGGAAAAAGGATCCCTCCCCGCCAGAAAAACGGAAAGATCGGCCATTTTACCTTCGTAAGGCCCCCCTGTCACCATGGCCATCCGTCCATCGATAACCACCAGGTCAGGCATCACCGCCAATGACATTTCCACGCATTTTTCCTGCAGATGATCCTCGTGAAGGGCAAAACGCTCCGCCGGGTGCATATACCCCACGGCCAGCTTCATGGAAAAGGAAAAATCAGCCAGGGAATGGGACTTGATATTGGCGAAACTGATTACCAGGTCTGACTCAAAAAGCACCTCGGGCAGGGCCACATTCCTGAGATAACGACCCGGAATTGCCACATTGAACCAGCGACCCTCCTCAAAGGCGAGAAAATCCGCCCTCCCTTCAATGGCGTGCAGAAGGCCCGTTTCCTTTGCCACCTTCCGCGTGGGCAGATCCCGGATCCCGGAGCAGTCACCCACGACAAGATCCCGGAAGCCTTTGGATTCCAGAAAATCAAGAAATGCTGACAGCGCCTCGGGGCATGTCGAGGCCGGATAGGGGTCGGAGGAGTTCAGGTTCACCTTGACAAGCACCCTGTCAGCGGAATTGACTCCGTCGGGAATAACCCGGTCCCAGTTTCTTGAAAGACTTTTGAAAAACCCCGTGGTGTCCGGTCCCGTTTTACAGCGAAAAACAATATTTTTACCATCCTCAGAGCGGGCCATCCGGGGAGGTCTCGCCCCCGAAAGGTTCCTCGAAGCCACAATCCGCCTTTTCCTCAGCCTGTTTCGAAGAGATCGAATAAAACGCAAGGTTATCACTGCCCTTCTTTTACACTCCGCAAACCACCTTGTTTATCATGTTTTCTGCATGATACAATAAGTCCACAATGCATCAAAGGGCCGATTCGCAACTTCTTTTAGGCAAAGGAGGAAGAAGGCTGTGAAAAAAGATTATTCGAAACCCGAACTGCAGGATCAAGGTTCGCTGAAGGCTCAAACGAGGGGCACCGATCCGAGTAAAATCGGATAGAAAATACTTCTGAAAACAGGACTCCGGCTATGGGAACTCTTATCGCAAACCGGTTTTCAAAGTCGGCAGCTGAGGTTTACACACAGAAAAGCGGAGTAGTGATAGTTTTTTGCGATAAAATTCATGCCAACATGCTGAAAGGAGAAAGTCATGCAAAAGAAAACATACCAGAAACCTGCACTCCTCTTTGAAGGTGCTCTTCATGCGACCACGGCAGGGGGACCTATTAGCAAAACTTGACCAAAACTGAAACAAGTCCCTGTAAACTGTTTTTTGTTCCGTAGTTGGGCATCTTCTACGGGAGCTGTTGTTTTTGGATTTTCAGCATCCTGAAACGACAGCTGTCTTTTCAATGATTCTCTACAACCACCAAGAATCTTTCCTGGAAACTTCCCCTCCAGAGAATACAAGACAGCTTTCCGTCGACGCCTCCCCTATCAGGTAATACCAGCGGTTTCCTTGTTATGCAGGTATTCGGCCAATGTCGGCGTGGTTCTCAAGACGCCTTTTCCCCTCATTCCGGGTTCCGGCAAGCCTTTTTCGCAGATCCCAGCAAGGGTTTTCCGCAGGAGGGGTATGCCTTCTGCCAGGTTCCGAAAGTCGTAGACCGCAAAATTATCTCCCGGATCGGGAAGAATCTTTTTTTCCGCCAGGATCGGTCCCGAATCAAGGCCCTTTTCCACAAGGTGCACCGTCACACCGCACGCCTCAGGCCTGCCATCCACAAGCGCCCAGTACGTGCAGTTGAGGCCCCTGTAATACCGTGACAGTCCCAGGTGCAAGTTCACAAGGGGAAGACCGATGCGGTCCAAAGATCCTGCGGTCATTATCGACGTCCCGAAAAGGGCGGCCGCCGAAAAACCGGTCTCGCAAAAGCACTCCAGCGCTGTCGGGTGATTGATGGAAGGAACTGAAATGAGAGCGGTTGTATCTATTTCCCCCGTGCCCAGGCGGTAACTTTCTATAATTTCTTCCCGTATGGGCTTCGCCTGACGACGAAGGCCAGCCAACACCAGTCTGCTGAAGAGCACCTGACCAAAAACCTTTTTGATCCCTTTTCGCCGGATCCTTCCAGCTATCCGTGACGGCAGGGGACGCTTTTCTTCAACCAGAACCAGCGGAACGTCAAGTTCCCTGGAAAGCTCGTTGTAAATCATGGATAAAACGGAAACATTTCTTCCGCACAGGAGAATCCGCCCTTGTTTCACTGTTCCTCCTTTTTCCCTTTTTGCTGCTGCGTATCCAGATTCAGCCTCTCCAGAAGGGCTTTCCGGCCGATCCTGAACCAGCGCAGGGGATACCACACCCAGGAAAGTCTTTTCGGAAGATCCAGCCCCAAAAGGTCCTCGGTATTCAGGGAGCCCAAAAGCCCGCAGAAATACCGGCATTTCCCCAACGTCCCCTCATGGGCGGAGGCATGGTAGAAGGCGGCTGATGCCTTGCTGTCGCGCATGCCCCCGAAAAAAGAAAGTGCCGTCCCTTCAGCCAGAGCTTTCGCCCTGGGTCTTGCCGCTTTAGAAAGTGCTCCAGCCGCCGTCCCTAGGGGACCGAAGATTTTTTCCGCCGCCAAAACTCCCGTCAGAAACGTGTTTG
>JBNGDE010000011.1:0-27116 GCA_049974925.1 Thermovirgaceae bacterium
GAAAACTTTCCACATAGGCGTAGCGAACAACTGCCGCCGCCGCCAGGGCCCCGAGATAGATCTGGCCCTCGGCGCCGATGTTCCAGATCTTCATGCGGAAGGAAAGTGCCACGGCGATTCCGCATATGGCAAGGGGAATGGTCTTTACGACCACTTCGCTCAGGCCCCACCAGCTCCCGAAGGCTCCCTTCGCCATCGCAAAAAAGGCCTTGACTGGCGATACTCCGAGAACCAGAAGAAACAGCGCGGAAACGCCGAGGGCCATCATGATGGAAAGGAGGGGGCACAGGATTTCGAGGGAAAGCGGCACCTGGTATCTTCGTTCGAGAATCATCCGGTATTTCATTGGTCAGTCACCCTCCGACGCTTCCACCGGCATCTCGGCGGACCTGTACTTTTCAAGGACAGTACCGGCCATCATGAGACCCAGTTCCTCTTCCGTGACAGAATCGACATCATCCACGATGCCCATTATCCTGCCGCCGTAAATGACGGCGATCCGGTCGCTTACGGCGAAAATCTCCTCAAGATCGTCTGAGACCAGCAAAATGGCGGCACCCCTGTCCCTCTGGGCGAGCAGCGTCTCCCTGACAAACAGGGTGGCTCCGACATCGAGTCCCCATGTGGGCTGCATGGCGATGATGGCCCTTGGATTGTCCGACAGCTCCCTGGCAAGCATCAGTTTTTGCATGTTTCCACCGGAAAGAAGGCGAACAGGGTATCCGAGACCCGGGTTCGCCACCTTGAACCGCTCCACAAGACGGCCTGTGTGCCCCGCAATGTTCTCCCAGTGGATGAATGCACCGTACCGTGTGTATTCCTCTTTCCAGTATTTCCTGAGGGCGATGTTTTCACGTATGTTCATGTTCGGGACAAGCCCCGTGCCCTTCCTGTCCGCCGGGATGTAGGTCACCCTGTGTTTGAGGAATGTCTTGGGGTCCTTGCCCGAAAGATCCTTCCCGTCAACTTTAACCGTTCCCGAAACAGGCTTCCTCAATCCCGAAAGCGCCTCGCACAACTCCTGTTGGCCGTTTCCGGAAACACCCGCCAGCCCGAGAATTTCCCGTTTGCGCAAAAAGAGCGACAAATCCTTGACCTTCGGGGCGCCCCGGTCGTCCCGGACCGTAAGGTTTTCAACCTCCATGACAGCTTCTCCGGGGTTCTGGACCGTCTTGTTGATCTTAAAGGTGATACGCCGTCCGACCATCATCTCGGCAAGCTTTTCCTTGGTCGCTTCCTTGACCGGGACGGTCCCCACGTTACATCCCTTTCGCAGCACGGTGACCCTGTCGGAAATTTCCATTACCTCATCAAGCTTGTGGGAAATGAAGACGATCCCATGCCCTTCCGAGGCCATTCTCCGTATCGTCGAAAAGAGATGGCGCGCCTCCTGCGGTGTGAGCACCGCCGTTGGTTCATCCAGTATCAGGATACGGGCCTGCCTGTAAAGCATCTTGAGAATGGCCGCCCGTTGCTGTTCACCGATGGAAAGCTGCCAGACCGGTGACCGGGGATCGACATTCAGGCCGTAGGTCTGCGACAGCATCCGGACCCTGCCGATAATTTTATCTTTCGGAAGAACCTGAGGCAGATCCCGGTTCCCCAGGGCGACGTTCTCCCACACGGTCTGGGACGGAATCAGCATGAAATGCTGATGCAGCATTCCAATGCCGGCCTCAATGGCGTCGCGGGGGTTTCTGAAAACCTGCTCACGTCCTTCAATCCGTATCTTGCCCGATTCGGGGGTGTACAGACCACAGAGCACGTTCATCAGCGTGCTTTTCCCGGCACCGTTTTCGCCAAGAAGGGTGTGTATTTCCCCGCTCCGGACGTCGAAATGTATGTTGTCGTTCGCCTTTACCCCGAAAAAGGACTTGACGATCCCTTCCATGGATACCAAGGGGTTCGCCGTACCCGTGAGTTCGGAAACCACCGCCACAGGTCATCACTCCATTCTTACCGCAGCAGGGAGCACCTTTTTTGCTGAAAAACGAGGTCATTGTACACCAGCAGGCTGTGGGCTTTCAAAGAAAAAGGGGCGCTTTTAAAGCGCCCCTTCGTCGTGTCGTGCATCATGTTTACTTCGGGATCTCCCCTTCGACGCCCTCCACGAACCAGTTCATTCCGAGCATGTCGCCATCGGTCATGCTTTGCCCTTCCGACAGGACGACCTCGCCTTCCCGATTCTTCAGCGGACCGGTAAAGACATCCCATTCCCCTGAAATGATCCGTTTCCTTTCCGCCTCCACAAGGGCTTTCGTTTCAGCCGAGACGTTGTCGCCGTATGGCGCGAGATCGACAAGGCCCTCCTTGAGGCCCCACCAGATGTCTCTTGATTCCCAGGTCCCTTCGATGAGTTCCCGGGCCGTCTCCACGTACACCATGCCCCAGTCCCAGATCGGTGCCGTCAGGTGCATCGTCGGTGCATACCGACTCATGTCGTTGTTGTAACCGACCACATAGACGCCTTCCTCCTCGGCCGTCTGCGGTGCGGCGCCCGAGTCAGCGTGCATGGCTATCACATCCGCACCGGCATCAATGAGCGCAAGGGTGGCTTCCTTCTCCTTCCCGGGGTCAAACCAGGAGAAGATCCATACAACTTTCACACGAGCATCGGGATTGACCTTGCGCACACCACGGGTAAAGGCGTTGATCCCGCGGATAACCTCCGGTATGGGATTCGCGGCGACATATCCGATGACATTCGATTCCGTCGCATTTCCTGCGACGATTCCCGAAAGGTAACGGGCCTGATACATGCGGCCGAAGTAGGTCCCAACATTCTCCGCCCGCTTGTATCCCGAGCAGTGCATGAAGGTCACGTCGGGATATTTTTTTGCGACGTCGATGACGAAATCCATATACCCGAAGGAGGTGGCGAACACCAGCTGGGCACCGTTCCTGATAAAAGTCTCCATGACCCTCACGGAATCGGGCCCTTCGGGAACGGACTCGACAAACATGGTCTCCATTTCGGGAAAGGCGTCCTCCATCTCGAGTCTTCCCTTGTCATGCATATAGGTCCATCCACCGTCTCCTATTGGACCGACATACACGAATCCCGCCTTCAGTTCATCTTCCGGAATCCCTTCCGTGGCCGAAGCCGCAGCAGCAAAAGAAACAAGACATGCGGCCACAAGCAAAACAAGCACCTTTTTCATGGTTAAGTCCCCTTCCCGAATATATGGATATTTCCTGCAACCCGAGGCTTCGTAACCCTGACGCTTCACCGGCGATTGCCGGCCTGTTACACCCAGCTGTGAAGAACCTTCCCCCCGGGGAAGGTGTAGCCTGAGGAGAAAGCAACGGCTCCAAGGACCTCCCGGGGTTCAAGAAGCATATGCTCTTCAATCTCGGAGGGAAAGAAGACAAGATCCCCCTTGCCCGTCCAGACAACCTCTCCTGTCTTCCTGTTTTCCGAGCCCAACGCGACCAGCTCGAGTACCGACGGTGGTGCATCCTTTTCGATGGACGGAAAATGGCGTATGTGATACAGAGGTGACGTCATCAGACCGGGAAGGTCTTCGGGCGTTCCCTTTTTTTCTATCCTGAGACTTCCTTCAAAAAGCCGCTCGCCGTTCGCCGAAGCAATACCTTTGAGTGTCACACCCGGGCCTACCCTGGGCATCCCCGGGTTCAGCGGGTGAAATTCTGTCATCCAGACAGACCCGAGCTTCTTCGGAAAGCCCATGAACCATCCCCTGGCAAGGGTAAAATCGTTATCCACCCAGACATGCAGACAGATCTGGCCTGCATGTCCCTCATAACTGCAACCCACCCAGATAGCCGCCTCACGATACATGGTCCGTCCCGGGTTGATCCACGCCAAATCCTTCTGCTCATCCGTAACGGACCACCACCTGCTGAAAGCCACGTAGGCAAGGTCAGGTTCCGGTCCCGGCTTGAGTGGATCCGGGAGGTACGCCGCAATGGCATCAGGATCGGTCCTGTAGAGGATGTTCAGATATTCCGTCCCGTAATGCCAGGGGAAATTCCCGATTACCGAGGACTTTCCTCCGGGCGTCAGGGGGTAGCTAAAACCCTTGAGGGGGAAACAGCCGTTCATGCGTTGCACCTCCCATGGTGCCAGTACCTCACAAAAACCTTGAAACCCTTTTTGCATCCGAATTCCCTTTAATTTGCAAACCGCCTCTGCTTACCGGCGGGAAAAGGTCCGGGCGGCTTCAATCTACGAAAAAACCCGACCTTTCAAGGGTGCACGTCAGCCGGTGAAAAGGCATCGGGGCGGTGGTTCTTGAACCGGTTTCCGGAGGAACCCCAAAAGCCGCCATGGATGCAAAACTGAAAATGAAATGGCGGAGGCGTGTGGGAATCGAACCCACCAGGGCCTGCCTTACAGACCCTCGACGGGTTTGAAGCCCGCGGGCAACACCAGTCACCATGCGCCTCCGCTTTAGCCATATCGTATATTTTAGTGTCTTCAGTGCATGCTGTCCATCCTCCGGAATCATCATCGCACCCCCGGGGATTCCACCAGGGGAGTAAACCCCTGACTGTCCCGAACTCCCCAGATCAGTTCGCTCTCTACCGTTCCGCTTCCTATGGAAAAGGCGGATTCGACCTTTCCGGCCGCGGCTTCGAGGGCTTTCTCGGTGGATGCGTACACTCTTGCCAAAAGGTCACCCTTTTCGACCTGGTCTCCCCTCTTTTTCAGGATCTCAATCGCCGCCGACAGGTCCGGCCTGTCTTCTTTTTTCATTCGTCCGCCGCCGGCAAGTCGCAGTGCCTCCCCTATTTCCCGTGCACGGCAAGACAGGATGCACCCGGCGGTAGCGGCCCGGACATGGAAGACACGGCTTGCGAGGGGAAGTCCTTTTCTCCCGGCGAGAATTTCCTCATCGAGCCTTCCACCCTGTCGCTCGATCATTTCCCGGAACTTCTCAAGCCCCTTGCCTTTCGCGAGTGCCGACGAAGCCACCTTCCTTCCAGACTCCCGAGTATCAACGACGCCGGTGGAAAGAAGCATTGCCCCCGTTATTTCCTTACAAAGCAGAGCTGTATCTTCAGGACCTTTTCCATTGAGTACCTGGAGCGCCTCGTTCACCTCGGCGGCGTTCCCGACCCATCTCCCCAGAGGTTGTTCCATGTTCGTCAACAGGGCAACGGCATCATGCCCGAGGGTTTTCGAGAGATCCACGAGCCGCCCCGCAAGTTCCAGGGCCCTTTCCCGAGTCTCCATGAAAGCACCTGAGCCATATTTCACATCAAAAACAAAGCGTCTTGCTCCCCCCGCAATCTTTTTGCTCACAATGCTGCTCGCTATGAGGGGGATCGAGGGGACCGTGGCCGTCACATCCCGCAATGAGTAAAAACCGGCTTCCGCGGGTGCAAGGTCGGCGGAATGCCCGCTGACGGCGCATCCTATTGTTGTGACCTGGTCGACGAACTCCTGCACCGAGAGTTCCGTTTTCATGCCGGGTATGGCCGAGAGCTTGTCTACCGTTCCGCCTGTAAAACCAAGGCCTTTCCCGCTCAGCTTCGCCACGCTGGCTCCGCAAGCCGCAGCCAGGGGGACTACGACAAGGGTGGTCTTGTCGCCGACTCCACCCGTGCTGTGTTTGTCAACGGGCAGAAGGTCTTCCGGAAAAGGGACCACCCTGCCCGAATGTGCCATTGCCCAGGTGAAAGCCTTGAGTTCCTCCGGAGAAAGCCCCCTGAAGAAAACGGCCATCAGCCAGGCCGAGACCTGATAATCAGGAACAGTGCCTTCGTTGAAGGCTTTCACGAAAGCCTCCATGACTCCCGGAGGCGCTTCAAGGCCATCCCGTTTGGATTCCAGAAAGGGAAGCATTTCAAACATGGGAGTCCGCAACCTCGGGCAGAAAGTCAAGAAGCAGGCGGACGAGTCGTCCTGACGTTTTCTCCATGGCCTCCAGGACCTCCTCGTGATTCAACGGCTTTTCCGTCATTCCGGCCGCGTAATTGGCAACACAGGAAAAAACGCAGATCCGCATTCCCATGTGCCTGGCGACGATAACCTCGGGAACGGTGGACATCCCCACCACATCCGCACCCATCAGTCGGGCCATCCTGATCTCCGCAGGTGTCTCGAATGAGGGCCCCCCGAAGGCAATATAGACTCCCCGCCGGAGCTGGATGCCCGCCCGGGAAGCGCATTTTTCCGCCCTTTCCATGAGGCTCTCGTCATAGACGTCGCTCATGTCCGGGAAACGCGGTCCCCAGTCATCCTCGTTACCCCCCCTGAGAGGATTCGCTCCGAGAAAATTGATGTGGTCGTGGACCAAAACGATGTCACCGGGTCTGAAGCCGTAATTTATGCCGCCAGAAGCATTGGTGGCAATATAATTGGCGACGCCCCATTCCCCGAGAACCCGAACAGGGAAGGTCACCTCCTCCATGCTGTACCCCTCGTAGTAGTGCAGCCTGCCCTGAAGGGCCACCACGGGCACTCCCCCCACCCGGCCGGCCGAGAGCATACCTGCGTGACCAGGAGCCGTCGACCGGGCCCATCCGGGGATTTTTCCACAGGGGATTGATACCGCATCTTCAAGCCTCTCGGCGAAGGCGCCCAGACCCGAGCCGAGGACAACAACGGCCCGGGGAATCTCGGGGATCTTCTTTCGCAGAAAATCCGCTGCTTCCATTGCCCTGTCCTTTATTGACATGAATCACTTCCCCCTTTCGTGCGCCTACGCCCGGGGATGCGTCCGGTCGTAAACGTCCCTGAGTTCAAGATCGAAATGGGTGTATCGTTCCGTCGTGGCAATAGAGGCGTGGCCGAGTATTTCCTGAAGGGTCCTCAGGTCCATCCCCCGCCGCAGCAAATGAGTCGCGAAGGAATGCCTGAGAATGTGCGGGTGAAGTCTCGAAACCGGGATACCCGCCATTTTCCCGCGTTTCCTGATAATCCTCCACAGATCTTCCCTTCGGAGAGGTTTGCCGGACCTGCTGAGGAACAGGTGATCCGAAAGGCCGCGCTCAAGGTGAGGTCTGCCCTTGTTGAGGTATCTGGAAAGCCGGTTTTTGACCTCTCCCAGAAAGGGCACCATTCTTTCCTTGCCGCCTTTGCCAAGGGGACGCAACAACCCGCCTTCGAAATCCACATCCCGGAGACGCAGGCCGGCCAGCTCACTCGCGCGGAGCCCGCAGCCGTATCCCGTTTCGAGAACGGCCCGGTCTCTCAACTCTAGAGGGCGCGCTCCGCTGCTTGCCTCGAAAAGACGCTGGATCTCCCCTTCACTCAGCACCTGAGGCAAGGTCTTTCCCTTTTCGGGAAGCGGGCAATTGAACGCGCCCTTTTCCATAATCCCTTCTTCAACGAGAAATACCGCCCAGGAACGAATGGCGGCCGCGTGCCTCTGCACCGTGGAGGCACTGTACCCTTCTTCCACAAGGCTCCGGATAAAGGAGGCCGCAGCATCCGCGTCAGGCGGGAGAAGGGGCGCTTTCCGCCTTTTGCAGAAACCACCCCATCTGGCAAGATCAGCCCCGTAGGCCCTGACGGTATTCTCGCTGCAGCCTCTTTCGTACTTCAGGTATTTCTTGAACTTTTCGAGAAGCAGGTCATCTTCCTGTTTTTTCAAAAGTACCCTCGGAAAAGAGATTTTGCTTTCCGGTGAATCTAGACGGTTTTGTGATACAGATACCAGCAAAGCGCAGCCAGGGTTTTTGCGTCGCGGATTTGCCCGTTTTCGAGGTAATCGGCCACACTCCGGGAGTCGACGGGCTCGAGCTCGATGTTCTCGTCAAAATCCTGCTCCAGGGGTGCGTGTTCGCAGTCCGTGGCGAAAAAAAGGATAATCAACTCCGTCGAGAAACCGGGCGAGGTATAAAATCTCATGACCTCTTCCATGTAGCCGGGCTTGTACCCCGTTTCCTCCCTGAGTTCGCGGACCGCCGTTTCCCTGGCGCTTTCCCCCGGTTCGACAAGACCTGCGGGAACTTCCAGCAGGACCTCGCCGACTGGGTAACGGTTTTGCCTGACCAGAAGAATCCTGCCGCTGGCATCTACCGCAAGCACGGCAACGGCAGGTCCGTGCTCCACCACTTCCCTGGTGGTTTTCTGGCCCGTCGGCAGGATGACGTTGTCAACTTTCAGGTTGACTATCCGTCCCCTGTACAGGATATTGCTTGTTATCTTCCTTTCGACATCCATCTGTTTTCAGGACTCCAGGATTTTCCTTGCGATCTCCTGGCCCTTCTCGTAAGCTTGGAGGTTCATGGGTAAAAACTGGGGTTTTCTCTTTCCCAGCTTTTCCTTGATGGTTTCCAGGCAGACATCCTTTGAGACAAGGTCCGTCGCTTCGACCAGCGCCCCCAGGGCAACGATGTTGGACACCTTGTCGCTCCCGAGCTCGAGAGCGATGCTGTGACAGGGAAGGGGAAGCACCGTGATGTCCCTTCTGGGATCGGGGTAATCCAGAAGATCCGAATTGTAAAGCAGCGTTCCTCCGGGTTTGACGGAATCGATGAACTTCTCCAGC
Source organism: Thermovirgaceae bacterium (assembly GCA_049974925.1). Lineage (GTDB taxonomy): Bacteria > Synergistota > Synergistia > Synergistales > Thermovirgaceae > UBA1876. Next base: position 8,466 of record JBNGDE010000011.1, read on the forward strand.
GACGGCTTGTTCATGATCACGGCCACGTCTGCTTCGGCGACCACAGGCGAGGCGATTTCCTCGTCACTGATGACGACACCGCAATTCGCCGTTCCTCCCCGCATTTCGGGACCGTATGAAGGGATCCATGTCACGTATCTTCCTTCGCTGATGGCCGTGTAGGCAACAAGCTGCCCCAGAACCATGATGCCCTGTCCACCAAAACCGGCAGCGATCAGGCCTCTTTTAAATTTCGCCATTCCGGTTCGCCTCCTTACTCGTAATCCTTGTAAACGCCGAGGGGATAATAGGGAATCATGGTATCCACCGTCCATTTGAAAGCCTGGACCGGCTGCATTCCCCAGTTCGTCGGGCAGTTCGACAGTACCTCGACAAAAGAATACCCTTTTCCGTCAAGCTGGTACTGGAAGGCCTTCTTGATGGCCTTTTTTGCCGCGATAACGTATTTGGGTTCCGCCACGGTGACCCGCTCGATATACGCCGGTGTCTCGAGGGTCGACAGGAGTTCGCACATCCGCATCGGATAACCGGCAAGTTCCGGATCCCTGCCGAAGGGGCAGGTGGTCGCCTTCTGTCCCACCAGCGTTGTCGGCGCCATCTGGCCGCCTGTCATGCCGTAAATGGCATTATTGATGAAAATGGTGGTGAATTTTTCGCCACGGTTCGCTGCATGGATGATTTCCGCCGTCCCGATGGAAGCCAGATCGCCGTCACCCTGGTAGGTAAAGATAATGCGGTCCGGCCTGGTTCGCTTGAGTCCTGTTGCCAAAGCCGGTGCCCTGCCATGGGCCGCCTCGCTGAAATCCACATCGATATAGTCGTACATCATGGCGGCACATCCCACAGGCGCGATGCCGATGGTTTTTTCCTGGATTCCGAGCTCGTCGATAACCTCGCACAGGATCTTGTGGGTGATGCCATGCCCGCAACCGGGGCAATAGTGCGTATGGACTTCCTTCATCCAGGATTTTGGACGCTCATAGATTTTCGTCTCTTTCATGACCGTCTCCCCCCTCGCCTACAGGATTTCCCTGAGCTTGTCCTCGATTTCCTTCACCGAGGGAGCGATGCCTCCGCATCGCCCGTAGAAGGTCACCGGTGCCCTGTCGCAAACGGCAGCCTGGACATCTTCAAGCATCTGACCGGTGTTCATCTCCACAACCAGGACGTGTTTCGCCTTCTCAGAAAGCTTCCGGATCTGATCCCGGGGGAAGGGGTAGAGCGTGATGGGCCTGATCATGCCGACTTTCACACCCTCCTCCCGAAGGTTCGAGATCGCGGAGCGCGCAATCCGTGCCGTGGTTCCAAAGGCGGCGAGGAGGTATTCCGCATCGTCGGTGCGATACTCCTCCCAGCGGATCTCCTTCTGCATGGCGTCGTATTTTTCCTTGAGCTTCAGGTTATGCTTTTCAAGCTTTTCGGGGTCGAGATAGAGGCTCTTGAGGACGCTCCGCTTGCCCCTTTTGTCCATGTTGCCCAGGGCCCAGGGCGTCACGTCAGGCAGTCCTTCGCTTTTGTGTTCGGTAATCTCGACGGCCTCCATCATCTGCCCCATGAACCCGTCGGCCAGGATCATCACCGGATTCCGGTAGGTGAAGGCCAGGTCAAAGGCCAGCTGCGTCAAATTGACGGCTTCCTGTAACGTGCTGGGGGCCAGGACGAGCAGGCGATAATCTCCGTTCCCTCCACCCTTGGTAGCCTGAAAGTAATCCCCCTGGGCGGGAAGGATGCCTCCCAGTCCGGGACCAGCCCGCATCACGTTCACGATGACCGCCGGTATCTCGCATGCCGCAATGTAACTGATGCCCTCGGACATAAGAGAAATCCCGGGACTGGAAGAGGTGGTCATGACCTTCGTCCCCGTTCCTCCGCCGCCCATGACCATGTTGATCGCGGCGACTTCACTTTCGGCCTGGACATAGGCCCCGCCGATGGAGGGCAGCTTTGCCGACATGTATTCGGGAATCTCGTTTTGGGGCGTGATCGGATATCCGAAGAAATATTTGCAACCGGCCTGAATGGCCGCTTCGGCTATCGCTTCGGTGCCTTTCATGAGTACACGTGCCATTTCACATCACCTCCGGCCGGTTCTATGAATTTTCCTCGAACTTGTACACCTCGATCGCCGCATCGGGACAGATCGTGGCACACATTTTGCAGGCGATGCAACCTTCCTTGTTCTGCTCGACAGGCCTGTACCCCTTGCTGTTGATCTTGTCGGATATCCGCAAAACCTTGACGGGGCACGCCTCGACACATAAACCACAGCTCTTGCAAAAGCTTTCGAGCACGTCGATCCGGCCTTTTGCCATAACACCGACCACTCCTCTCGTATGTTGTTTCGACCTGACCCGGACACCTGCCGATCAAGTCCATTGATATCCTTTCTCCCAGGGCAGAAGCATCCGCCGCTTTAGAGGCCACAAGGGCACTCCGGCTTTCTCTCCAAGGATCTCGATTTTTTCCTGGAGTGCCGGAGGGACCGTGACGTACAGCAACGGCAGCCCTGCCGCATCGGCTGCTTCACGGCTGACATCCAGCCCCCGGAAAAAGTCCTCTTCCGTCGTTTCCGACATGAGGTGGCTGTTTCCGACAAGGGCGCCGACTTCAAGGGAGCTGATCTCCTCCATCCGCCGTATCATTTCCAGGATGCCCTTTGTATCCGATGTTTTCGGCCGGAAGGCGTTGACAACGAGAACGAGGAGATATCCAGCCTTTTCCATGAGATCAGAGAACTGTTTGAGGGCGCGGACACCCGATGCGTCGCCCCCCACGTCAACAAGAAGTTTGCCCTTTTCGCCGGCGAGCGCACGGCCTACGGCCGGTGAAATGACAGGGATGTCGGACCATTTCGCGCTTTCCGGAGGGGTGATGACGGAGAGGCCCTCCTGTTCGAGGGCGTTTTTCACCTGTCTGATGCAAAAATACGGGTTGATGATGTCCATATCGGCGACGGTCACATCCTCGCCTTCGCCGGAAAGGGCATAGGCGAGATTCAGGACCCATTCGGTCTTCCCCGAGCCAAGGGCTCCCGTGACACCAACGGCCTTCGGCCACGTGTATTCCTTCACAAGTTCGCGCATCCGCTCTGTAATTGGAATCACTTCAAAAGGTCACCTTCTTTGAGACTTGTTCCGCGAAACCAGGCATCCCCCGGTTGACGCGATTTTCCTTCCCTCTGGACTTCCCTGAGAAGGACGGCACCTTCCCGACAGGCTACGACAGGGAAACCCTTTTCGAGGCGAATGATCATTCCCGGTTCCCCCTCACCTTGAACTCGTTCCGTCCTCCAGATTTTCAATCGCTTTCCTCGGTGGATGATGTAGGCTCCAGGGGCGGGATTCATCGCACGTACGGCGTTATGCACGTCAAAGGCATTCCGCTCCCAGCTCAGCTCGGTCTCCCTCTTGTCTATCTTCGGGGCAAAGGTCGCTTTATCGTGGGACTGTTGCCTGAATACCAAAGAACCTTGTTGATACAATTCTAAAGCATTTAAAAAAATCTGACTACCGCGATGCGCCAAAAGTTCCAGCATCTCCCCCGCCGTGGCATCCCGAGGAATGGGGATTTCTTCCTGGAGGGCTATAGGGCCGGCATCCATCTTGTCCACGAGCCGGAAAAGGGTGACACCCGTCGTCGAATCACCGTTGAGGATGGCCCGCTGCACCGGTGCGGCGCCACGATATGCCGGAAGCAGCGACGGATGGATATTCAGGCATCCCGGCGTATCGAGAAAGAGATAGGGCTGGGCAACAATCTGTCCGAAATCCACCACAAGCATGACTTGCGGAGGGGATTCACGAAAACGATCAAGGAGAAAGGCATCCTTGTTCAGGTCCGCCGTGCGGACGACAGGAACAGCCAGGGCTTCGGCTTTCTCTTCGACGGGTGTCGGCCGGATTTTCAGTCCCCGCCCCGACCGGGAGGGGGCCGAGGTGACAACAAGCTCTATGGGCACTTTGCCTGCAAGAGCCAAAAGGCAGGTGGCGGCGAAGTTTCCCGTCCCGCAAAACCAGATTCGCACCCTGTTTTTCATTCCTTCCGGCGTTTTTTGAGCTTTCGCTCGATCATCTGACGTTTGAGAGGAGAAAGATGATCGAAGAAAAGATGACCCTGCAGATGGTCGATCTCGTGGGCGAGAGCCCGTGCCATGAATCCTTCCTCTTCGATGCGCCGGGGGTTTCCTTCCTCGTCGAGAGCCTCCACAACAATCCTTGACGGGCGGGCGACCTCCCCGTAGAACCCGGGGGTGCTGAGGCACCCTTCTTCGCGGATGTCCGCTCCGTCAGATTCAATGATCCGTGGATTGATGAGGACATACCGCTTGTCGTTCCACTCGATGACCGCCACCTGGCGACTCACTCCCACCTGGGGCGCGGCGAGGCCTACGCCGTCATATGCTTTCATGGTCTCCCACATATCCTCGATAAAGGCTTTCAGCTTCTCGTCGAACTCCTCGACGGGTTTCGCACTCTCTCTGAGGACGGGGTCCGGATACTCACTGATCGGCAGAACGGCCAATTACATCTCCCTCCAAGCAGCCGGCGCCGGCTGCTTTAGCCGGCACCGCATAAGATTCAGTTTTATTCATCCCTGTTGCTTATAGCCTCGTTCCAAAGATCTCCGATGGTCACCGCCGCCTGGTCATCATCGGTGAACTTAACCCGCTGCTTTTCAGGTTCGTTTTTCCTGCGGCTCTTTTCCTCGCTTCGGGTCCTGCAGTGTTCTTCTTCCTCTATGGCGCTTATGCTGAGGCGAATCCGCCGTTCCTCGGGCTTGATTTCAAGCACCCTGGCTTCTATCTCCTGTCCTTCCTCAAGGACGTCCGCGGGTTTTTCCACCCTTTTGCGGCTCAGCTGCGATACGTGAATCAAGCCTTCAATACCCTCTTCAAGCTGGACAAAGGCCCCGAAATCGGTAAGCCGGACAACCTTCACGGGATAATCCTGCTTGACGGTGTATTTGTCCTCCACACCTTCCCAGGGGTCGTTCAGCTGCTTGTAGCCGAGGCTCATCCTCTTGTTTCCCACATCAATACCGAGGATCTTGACTTCGATCTGCTGTCCTTTTCTCAGGACATCCCTCGGGTGCCTGATCCGCTGCCAGCTGATGTCTCCGATGTGAATGAGCCCCTCGACTCCGGGTTCTACTTCCACGAAGGCCCCGAAATCGGTAAGATTGGTCACCCTGCCGGAGACAACGTCGCCTTCGTTCCGTTTTTCAAGGATGTTCTCCCATGGATCGGGCTGCAGCTGCTTCATGCTGAGCGAGATCCTGTCGCGTTCCCGATCTATTCCGATAACCTTGACAGCCACCTTGTCACCCCGCGAGACGATTTCCCGGGGTTTGGCATTGCGCTGCCAGGACAATTCGCTATTGTGGACGAGCCCCTCGATGGGACCGAGATTGACAAACACCCCGAAGGACGTGATTGTCGTCACCGTTCCTTCCAGGACATCGCCTTCACTGGTGTTTTCGTAGAAGGACTGTCGCTCCCGGGCAAGTTCCTCTTCAAGAATAGCCCTTCTCGAAAGGACGAGCCGGCGTTTTCTGCGGTCCCTCTCGATAATCTTCGCGTCGAAAGTTTCGCCGACCAGTCGTGAGGGATTGATGCCCCTTCCCTCTTCGGCCAGGTGGGAAATCGGGATGAATCCTTCGATGCCGTGACAATCAACGATCAGGCCACCCTTGACCTTTCTGAGTCCCCTGACCGACAGGATGTCATTTTCGTCGGCCTTCTCCTCGATTTCTCCCCACCGCTCGTCAAATTCACAGCGCCATCGGCTGACGAGAAGCTGCGCTTCTTCTCCCTGCTTGAAGGAGACGACCTGAACCCTGACGTTGTCACCGATTTCCGGGGTTTCCTTCTTTTCCACCAGAACCCTGTGGGACCATTCGCGCCGGGGCAGGAACCCTTCGCACTTGTAGCCGACGTCTACCAGCCAGCCTTCATCGGCGGCTTCGACGATTGTACCATCGACAACTTTACCGCGACGCATTTCCCCGACTTCATACTGTTCGAGGATGTCTTCCATGGTTTCCATGAATTCTTCCTCTTCCGCCGCCGTTTCCTGTACGTCGGCTCGTTCCGGATGATCAAACTGGTGCCGGCTGCTGCTTTCGTTCTTCTGTTCTTCCATCATCATTTACCTTCCATCCTCCTTGACGCCCTGCGTTGGTACAAGCATTGTAATGAGATCAAGAATGAGCCTGTCCGGAGTGCTCGCTCCGGCGGCTATTCCGATTGTTCCCTTTCCTTCCAACCACCTCCTGTCCAGTTCGCCGGCCTGCTCGATCCATACGGTTTCAGTATTGAAGCTTCGGGCTATGGCGAACAATTTTCCCGTATTAGCGCTGTTTCTGCCGCCGATGACAATCATCCCATCCACAATACCGGCAAGTTCCTCCGCTGCCCGTTGCCGATCTACAGTGGCCTTGCAGATCGTATTGTAGATTCTCGTTTCTTTGCCGACAAAGGCAGCCCTCGAAACGAGGTCCGACAAGTCCGCAGGCCTTTGCGTCGTCTGGCTGACGATGCCGATCCGCCGCCCTTTCAGGTCCTCAGGCACTCTGCCCCCCGGGGGCAGGACAAGGGCGCCGCCTTCGACGGATCCGGCTATGGCCTGGACTTCCGGGTGTTTCTCGTCACCGAGGACAACCACATGGTACCCTTCATTGCCCAGAAATTCGGCTTTCCTTTGGACATTGAGCACAAAGGGGCAGGTGCCGTCGACCAGCTCCACACCCCGTTTTTCGAGCATCCGGCGATCCCTTGCGGACAGCCCGTGGGCCCGTATGAAAACCGCCGCCCCGTCAGGGATGTCTTCGGCCCTTTCCACGAGGACAAGACCCATCCGCTCGAGCCTTGCCGTTTCCTGGGGATTATGGATAGGACTTCCGATGCTGTAGACGTGTCCACGCCGACGCAGGGCCTTTTCCAGCTTCCCGACAGCCCGCCTGACCCCGAAGCAGAAGCCCGAGGGTTTTGCCGTCAGGACACGGAGGCTTTTGGGGGTTTCAGATGGTTTTCCCAAAGAAGGATCACTTGCCTCATGACGTCATTGGTTTTCGAACGGGTTACATCATACCACAGCGCGGGTGTGAACTTCCGGAACCAGGTCATTTGCCGTTTTGCAAAAGCCCTGGTTGCCCTGATGTCCCCCTCGAGGGCCTCTTCAAGGGTCATCCTCCCCCTGTGGTAAAGGACAAGCTCCCGGTATCCGAAACCCTGCAGGGCCGGACAGGATTCATCATACCCCATCTCCAGCAGCCGTCCCACCTCTTCCGGGAAGCCTGATTCAAACTGGGCTGCCGCCCGCCGGGCAATCCTTTCCCGAAGGCTTTTTTTCGACCGGTACAGGCCGAGATAAAGGGGTTCAAGTCCTGAACGCTTTCTCTTTCCCTTTTCGTACCATGCCGAAATCGGAGACCCCGACAGACGGTAAACTTCAAGAGCCCTCAGGACTCTCCGTCGGTCATTGGGATGAATACGCTGTGCCGAGACGGGGTCGACCTTTTCGAGTTCAGCAAGCAGCGCTCCGGTATTCCCGTTGTCCCACTCCCTGTTTAAAGACCTGGAAAGGCGCCTGTCCCCGGGCATGTCCTCCGTCAGGATTCCCTCGAAGAGGGCCTGGTAATAAAAAGGTGTGCCTCCCACGAGCAAGGGTGTCTTCCCCCGTTGCAGTATTTCCTTTATCGCCGTCACCGCCATCGAGACAAAGTCCGCCGCAGAGAATACCTGCCCCGGCCCTGCCACGTCAAGAAGATGGTGCGGGATCTGTTCCCTCGTTTGTTCCGAAACCTTGTCCGTGCCGATGTCCAGATGACGATAAACCTGTCTCGAGTCAACGGAGATGATTTCACCATCCAGGCGTTTCGCGATTTCCAGGCTCAACCGGGTTTTCCCTACCGCCGTGGGCCCGATAATGCACAGGATGCGACGTGGAAAATCCGCCATCATTCCCTCCCGAAAAGCCGACCGAGCCTGGCGGCGTCAAGAAAAATCGACGTGGGACGTCCATGGGGACAAGACTCGGGGTGCCGGCAGTTCGCGAGATCCCGCCAAAGCCTTGTTGCTTCTTTCGTGTCAAAGGACTCTCCCAGTTTGACAGCCCTTTTACAAGCCAGAAGGGCCCACCGCGCCTGAAGCTTTGGCCTGGCTTCGCTTCCCTGTGAGGACTCCAGTTCTTCCACCGCCGCCCTGAGCATTTCCACGGGACTGAGCGACAATTCCCCGGACACGGCGGGAACAGCCGTCAAAAATGTCCCGCCTTCGCACTCTGCCAGGACAAAGCCTTCCGCCGCAAGGGGCTTCGAAAATTCCGCCGCCGAACCCGCAAGGGTCGGCGGAAGCGCTTCTGGAACGGACAGGTTCTGGCTTTTTGCCCGTTCGCCTCCGATGCGTGAAAGGGCCCCTTCGTACAGGATACGCTCATGGGCCGCGTGGGGATCCACGATCACGAGGCCACCGTCCGCCCCGAAGAGAAGGTAGCCACACCCAAGCATGCCGAAATAACGGAAGTCCCCGTCGTGACCCTCCAGGGTTTCACCGGAGTTTTCACTCACCTTTGGGTCTGGAGGCGGTGCGCTCACTCTCGAAAAAAGGGACGCCGCTTCAGCCCGATTTTTCCCGAAGGGCGGTCTCGCAGATGTCGTTTTCCCCGAAGTTCCGGGAGGCGATTTCGGAAATTCTCGGGACGGGATGGACCACCCCGCAGGCCGGCCGTTTTCTTTTTTGCCTCCCGTCAGAGTTTCTGCGAGCCCCGAAACAGCCTGGAAGATCTCCCCGCTGTTTTTGAAACGCACTTCGGCCTTCGCTGGATGGATATTGACGTCCACCGAGGGCGGGGGGACCTCGATGAGAAGAAACCAGTTTCCCGCCGCCTTCGGCCCGAGGGAAGAAAGGGCCGCCCTTACCACCGGGTCGTTCACCCTTCTTCCGTTGACGAAGGTCGCCAGCACCAGCCTGCTTCCGGTGGTGTGGGGCTGCCACCATGCCTCGATGGCAATGTCACCGGACCGGCCTTTCCGCGAAAGAAGCCCGGGGTCTTTCCCCCACTGAGCCTCCAGTAAACTTCCGCGGTCTTCAAGGTTTCCCGAGTCGAAGACAGTCTTCCCGTCGCTGGCAAGGGAAAAGCTCACCGAAGGGTAGGCGACGGCGTATTCCCGCAGAAGACGCGCAACTTTTCTGGTCTCCGAGGCGGCCTGCTTCAGGAACTTTCTTCTTGCGGGGAGGTTGTAGAAAAGATCGTCGGCCTGCACCCTGGTCCCTTTTTCGGCGGAAATCTCAAGATGAGCTTCTACAACGCCTGCAACACACCTGATGAGTCCCCCTGAGACCTCCCCTTCGGAGCGGCTCCGGATCTCCAGCCGGCTCACAGCCCCGAGGCTTGCGAGGGCCTCGCCCCGGTACCCCAGGGTCCTTATGGACTCGAGATCATCCGCGCTGTCAATCTTGCTCGTGGCAAAACGTTCGACGGCGAGGGGAAGCTCTTCGAAGGGAATCCCCGTTCCGTCGTCTTCGACGACGATCCTGCCCTTGCCTCCCTGGCGAAGGTTGACACGAACATGTGCAGATGACGCATCCAGCGCGTTTTCAAGAAGTTCCTTGACGACGCTGGCCGGGTTTTCGATCACTTCCCCTGCTGCGATCCGACTGGAGACGGATTTATCCAGGCGTTTGATCCTGTTCATGTTCATTTCTTCAGGGCCTCCTCCGCCCTTTTCCTGAGGTCATAAAGGAATTCCAGCGCAGCAAGGGGCGTCATGTTGTCAAGATCCGCCGAAGCCAGATCCCTCAGGATATCATCACCGCCGGGCCGGAAAAGCTCGAGCTGCCTGTTTTCTGGGTCATCCTTTCCACCCTGTCCCACCGTAGCTTCTCCACCCCTGGCGCCGGTAATTGCTCCTTCTTCTTCAAACTTTTTCAGCAGTTCCTGGGACCTTCTGACGACTGCCTCCGGAACGCCGGCAAGCCTGGCGACCTCGATTCCATAAGAACGGTCGGCTGGAGCTTTCTGAAGCCTGTAGAGAAAGAGCACCCCCTTTTCCGTCTCCTCGACGGTAAAGCTCAGGTTGAAGACGCCCGGCATCCGGTTCCCCAGGGCGGCAAGTTCATGGTAGTGCGTCGCGAAAAGCACCTTGGCCATCCCGTCGGCGGCCGAGTGAAGGTATTCCATGACCGCCCAGGCGATGCTGACACCGTCATAAGTGGACGTACCCCTGCCGATTTCATCGAGTATGACAAGGCTTCTCGGCGTCACATTGTGAAGGATGTTGGCCGTCTCCACCATTTCGACCATGAAGGTGCTCTTCCCTCTGGAGAGTTCGTCCCGGGCCCCGATCCTCGAAAATATCCTGTCCACCGTCCCCAGCCTGGCCCGCGAGGCGGGGACGAAAGAGCCTGCCTGGGCCATGATCACCAGCAGGGCGGCCGTCCTCAGGTAGGTCGATTTCCCCGCCATGTTCGGCCCCGTGACGACGGCCATGCGCGGCCCTTCGGAATCAAGCAGGATGTCGTTGGGCGTATAGGGGGAGTCATCCAGCATTTCCTCCACCACCGGGTGCCTTGCATCCCTGAGGTCAAGGGCGAAGCTCCTGTCCACCTGTGGAGGCCGGTATCCCCGCTGGAGGGCGACGTCGGCGAAGGAAGCCAGGACATCAAGGGAAGCAAGTGAGGCACCGATGTCCTGGATGAGCGCCGTCTCTTCCGTGACCTTCCGGCAGAGCTCCGTGTAGAGCTCTTCTTCCCTGCTTCTGATGTCTTCGTCGTTGGAAAGCATCTTTTCCTCGAATTCCTTCAGTTCACCTGTGATGAAACGCTCTGCCCCGACAAGGGTCTGCTTCCGGTGATATCTTTCCGGAACCTGCTCCAGGTTCGAGCGGCTGACTTCCAGGTAATAGCCGAAAACCTTGTTGTATCCGACCTTCAGGTTGCGGATGCCCGTTTCAGCCCGCTCCCTGTCGATCATTTCCCGGAGGAGTTCTTCCGACCGGCTGCGCCAGCTTCTGAGTTCGTCAAGTTTTCCGTCGTACCCCTGACGGATGACCCGGCCTTCCCGGAGCGTCCTGGGAAGCTCGTCGCCAAGCCCTTCCTGGAGGGCTTTCCTGAGGTCTTGCGGGTCCGCCACCTCCCGGTATGTTTCCGGAAGCGGTATTTCCGAAAGGGCTTCACGAACCCCCGGGACGGCGGCGAGGGTATCCCGGATAACGCCGAGGTCCCTCGGCGCCGCCAGGCGCATCCCCATCCGCGCCACCGCCCGCTCCACATCCCCGCATGCGGAAAGAGACCTTCTCAGCGCCCGAAGCATGTCGGGACGTTCGACCATGGCCTCCACGGACTCGTGCCTTTCAGATATTTCCTCCGGGTCGAGCAAAGGGTGCAGAACCCATTGTCTCAAAAGCCTCTTTCCCATAGCCGTCCGGCATTCATCCAGGACATCACACAGGGCAAGGCTGTCGCTTTCTGAAATTTCAAGGTTGATCTGCGTCGCCCGGTCCATATACAGATGACGCCCCGACCTCAGTGGGAAGATCCTGCGAACGTGCCCCACGGCTCCAAACTGCGTCTGGCTGAGGTAATCATAGACCACCCAGGCGCTCCCGCATTCAGGGGACAGCTCGTCGAAGCCGAAACCTTCAAGGGTCGCAACTTTCCAGGCATCACACAACCGTCGCGAGGCCCCGGAAGGGACAAAGGCGTCGGGATCGGCCTCCACCAGCGAAGCACTGCAAACCTGCCTGAGGGCTTCTCTCTCTCCGGCTGGCAGGTTGCGAGGGATGAGAAGTTCCAGCGGCTTGAAGGCGGCGAGTTCCGCCAGGGCCTGTTCCCTGGGCATTGTACCCGCCTCGATCCGTCCCGTTCCCGCCCTGAGAAGGGCAATTGAGGCCGTCGTGCCGGAAAAGGTCGCCGCGGCAAGCCGTCCTTCCTGGGGGGAATCGGAGGGGACAAAGGTTCCCGGGGTGATCACCCTGATGACTTCGCGTTCGACGAGGTTTCTCCCGTCCGGTTCGGTGACCTGCTCACAGATTGCCACCTTGTGTCCCGCCTGCACCAGCCTCCCAATGTAGTTTTCCGCTGAATGCCAGGGGACCCCGGCCATGGGAATCTCGCGGTTGGGATCCCTGGATGTGAGGGCGATGTCAAGAATGGGCGCCGCCTTTTCGGCATCGTCGAAGAAAAGCTCGTAGAAATCCCCCATTCTGAAAAAGAGGAGGCAATCCGGGTAGGCCTTTTTCCATTTCGCGTACTGCCTGAGCATGGGCGTTTCCTTTACGCCCCGCGGGATGATCATTCCCGGGATCCCTCCCTCCTCAGGAAATCGAGATAATCCTGGAGCAGGATAGACGCCGCCACCATGTCGATGCGGCTTTTACGCCCCTTTCTGCTGACGTCGCCTTCGAGGAGTGCCTGTTCGGCCCTCACCGTGGTGAAACGTTCATCCCATTCGACAACGTCAAGGTCGTCATACCTTTCGGCCAGCACCTTCTTGAGGGCTTCGATCTTTTCCGCCTCGGGGCCCGCAGAACCGTCCGTCCGAAGGGGCATGCCCACCACGATCACCGCAACCCGGTATTTTTTCACGAGGCCGTCAAGGGCCCTCATCCAGTCTTCCTTGACATTCAAAACAGCGACCCCCTGCGCAAAGGAACCCAGGGGGTCACTGACGGCTACGCCGATGCGTTTCGTCCCGATATCAAGGCCGAGATGGCGTTTCATTTCCCGATCTGTTCGCCGACAAATCCAGGAACCTTCTTCAGGGCATCTTCAAGACCGTCGGGGGTTTTCGCGCCTGCCGACGCGATATCGGGCCTTCCCCCGCCTCCTCCGCCCAGAACCTTCGCCGCCGAAGCCGCGAGCTTCCCGGCATGGACTCCCGCTTTCAGGGCGGGCTTGTCCGCCATTACGATGAAGGTGACATCGCTCCCCGACAGGGATGCCAGACAGGTGACGACGGGACTCTTTTTCTGGCGGATATGATCGCCCACCTGCCTGAGGATCTCCTGCGGCGTGTTTTCGAAAATTCCCGTGACTACGGTAATTTCACCCACGGTGACGCCCTCTTCCAGAAGCGTGTCGGCTTTTTCCAGGGCGGCGACGAGGGAGAGCCGTTCCATCTCGTCTTTCAGGTCTTTCCGTTCCTCCAGAAGAGCAGAAAGCTTTTCCTCCAGCTCCGTTTCAGCGGCCCCCGCCTTTTCGGCAAGCCGCCCAACGAGAGCAGACTGCTCCTGGAAAAGCCGGAAGGCCCCGTCATGGGCGACGGCCGTGATACGGCGCAGTCCGGACCCGATGCCCTCCTCCCTGACGATCTTCACCACGCCGATATCGCCGGTGGCGTCCACGTGGGTGCCCCCGCAGAGTTCCGCACTGTAGCCGGGTATCCTGATAACCCGGACCTCTTCGCCGTATTTTTCATCGAACAGCGCCTTGGCTCCGAGCTTTTTCGCTTCCCCCACACTGGTGTAAAGGACCTGGAGAGGGGTATTGCCCGTGACGGTTTCGAACATGATGGCCTCAACGGCCTCGATTTCCTCGGTGCTCAACGGCTTTACGTGGGTGAAGTCGAACCGGAGAAAATCCTGTGTTACCAGGGATCCCGCCTGTTTGACGTGATCACCGAGCACCCTGATGAGGGCCTCGTGAAGGATGTGGGTCGCCGTGTGGTGGGCCTTGATCCCCCGGCGCCGCCTTTCGTCTACGGCGGCGTTCACTTCAGCGCCTTTTTCCAACCGCCCTGAAAGGACCTTCACCTTGTGAACCGTCAGTTCCTGGGCCTGGAGATAGGTGTCCGTAACAAGAGCTTCGCCGGCGTCCCAGGTGATACTCCCCGTATCGCCAACCTGCCCCCCCTTTTCGGCGTAAAAGGGCGTGGAGTCCAGGATGACCTCCCCCTCCTGTCCTTCCTCAAGGACCAAAGTCTCTTCACCATCCAAAAAAAGCGCGCTGACAAGGGTTTGCGCCTGTTCCGACGTGTAGCCGACAAACTCCGTGACTCCCGCCTTCCCGAGGACCTTCTCGTAAAGATCCGAAGTTCCGGGGGTGGCCTGTCGCTTGCTGTGGGCGCGGGCCCTTTCACGCTGCTGCTGCATGGCTGTCTCGAAACCCTTGCGGTCCACGGCGATCCCCTTCTCGGCGCAGATTTCCTCCGTGAGTTCGAGAGGGAAACCATAGGTATCGTAGAGCTCGAAGGCCAGTTTCCCGTCGAGTGTTTTGGCCTGCCTTTTCGTAAGCAAGGCGAGTTCTCCTTCCAGGAGGTTTGTCCCCTGTTCCAGGGTACGGCCGAAGCGCCGCTCCTCCTGTTCGAGGACCTGGCTGATGAGGCTTTCGTTCTCCGCGAGTTCCTCGTAAGGATCGCCCATGAGATCTTTGAGCGTCGGCATGAGTTCCGTCAAAAAAGGCCTGTCCATGCCTGTCATTCGTCCATATCGCACGGCCCGCCTCAGGATTCTCCTGAGAACATATCCGCGACCCTCGTTTGAAGGCAGGACCCCGTCGGCGATCATGAACGCCAGGGCCCTGAAATGATCGGATATGACCCGAAGGGCCATATCCCCCTCGGGAGTCCCGCCGTAGCGGATACCCATAACCTCTGCGGCCCTGTCGATGAGAGGCCGGAAAAGGTCCGTCTCGAAGTCCCCCTTGACCTGCTGCACCACCGAAGCAAGGCGCTCGAGCCCCATTCCGGTGTCGATATTCTGCTTGGGAAGAGGTTCCATTGTCCCGTCTTCGTACCGGTTATACTGCATGAACACGAGGTTCCAGATCTCCAGGTACCTGTCGCAGCTGCATCCCACGTCACAGTCAGGTTTCCCGCAGGAAAAAGCCGGCCCCTGGTCGTAAATGAGCTCGGAGCACGGCCCGCAGGGACCGACAGGGCCGACGGACCAGAAATTGTCCTCCGCCCCGAGCCGGTAGATTCTCTCCTTCGGGACCCCGACGGTCCTGTTCCATATTTCGAAGGCCTCGTCGTCATCCACGTATACCGTCGGGTACAGCCTGTCGGGATCGAGGCCGATGACCTTCGTCAAAAACTCCCAGGCAAAAAAAGCGGCCTCGGCCTTGAAGTAGTCGCCGAAGCTGAAGTTCCCGAGCATTTCAAAGAAGGTATGATGTCGCGCCGTCCGGCCCACGTTGTCGATATCGTTGGTGCGGACGCATTTCTGGGATGTGACAGCCCTGGACATCTCCGGTGTCTTCTGTCCCAGGAAATAGGGCTTGAAAGGCACCATTCCCGCGATGGTAAAAAGGATCGTTGGGTCATCGGGAACGAGTGAGAAACTTGGGAAACGCCTGTGCCCTCTCTGTTCGAAGTATGAAAGAAAAAGTTCCCGAAGCTGCCTTCCCGTTCTGTATTTCATGAGCATAACTCCCTCCGGAAGGATGTCTCCCGGCTTCCGCCGGCAGTCCCGTGAGATCTCCCCTGCTGGGCCCGAAAAACGGCCGGGAATTCGTATGACTGCGATTATATCATCCGCGGCCTTGAGCCCGAAGGCAAAGATCCTTCCGTGCTACAGCGGCCCTTCGGATCACCTCCGGCCCATCCATACCCGGATAGGCCCCGTCCCTGTAGATCCATTTCCCCGACACCATGGTCCCGGCAACATCAGCGGAGCTGCCCGCGTAAAGGAGAAACTGCACCAGGGTCGCCGGTTCCCAGCCGATGTAGTGGGGCTGGTCCAGGTCGACGAGGACCAGGTCGGCGGCCCAGCCTTCCTTTATGCGGCCGCAGGTTTTGAAGCCGAGTCCCCTGGCTCCCTCCCAGGTGGCCATTCGGAGGACGTCACCCGCCCTGCAGCACCGCGGATCCCCGGTTCTTCCCTTGTCCAGGAGGGCGGCCAGACGCATCTCGCCCCACATGTCGAGGCGGTTGTTGCTGGCCGCTCCGTCGGTACCTAAAGAGACGGAGACTCCCCTTTGCAGGAACCCTGCCAGGGGCGCGTATCCGCTTCCCAGCTTCAGGTTGCTCGCCGGGTTATGGGCTA
Organism: Thermovirgaceae bacterium; assembly: GCA_049974925.1. Taxonomy (GTDB): domain Bacteria; phylum Synergistota; class Synergistia; order Synergistales; family Thermovirgaceae; genus UBA1876. The sequence goes on from JBNGDE010000011.1 coordinate 24,447, forward strand.
TGGTTATCTTCGTTCCAGCCAGGGCCCCCGCCTCATCGGGCTCCAGCCACACACAATGGGCGAGAATGGCACCCGGGGCCTGGAAAACGCCGGAATCTTCAAGGAAAGGTACCGGATCCAGACCATAATCTTCCTTGAGCTTTTCCCGCTCCCAGGGTGCCTCGAGAAAATGGGTATGGACCCGTAATCCCCAGGCCGAGGCCTCTTTGGTCACCTCTTTGAAAAAGGCCGGCGGAACCGTGTAAAAGGCGTGGGGGGCCAGCTGAACGGTTATGAGGTCCTCTCCGGCAAAATGTTTGGCCAGGTCCAGTCCCTCTTCCAGGGAGGCCTCGTTGCTTCCGATAATGCCCCTCGAAAGGCCGCATCGCATTCCCGCCTCCAGGGCGACTCGCCCCACTTCCCGCATCTGGAAATACATGTCGGCAAAACAGGTGGTCCCGGTCTTCGCCATTTCAAGTATCGCCAAAGCCGTGCCCCGTGCGACGTCCTCGGCAGTGAGACACGCCTCGACGGGCCAGATCCGTTCCTCGAGCCATTCCTTGAGGGGCCGTTCCTCCCCGAGACCTCTCAAAAGCGTCATCGCCGCATGGGTGTGACTGTTGACGAACCCCGGCAAAAGGGCTTTTGCCCCTTTGCAGTTTATGATTTCGGCGCCTTCGGCCGCCTCCGGGGGCACTTCCCCCACCTTTTCGATGACACCTCCCGAAACAAGGAGGTCTCCCCGCTCGGCCTGATCCATGAAGCCGTCAAGATATACCGCGTCCTTGAACAGGGTCTTCATCACCGGTCACCCCAATCATTCCCTCCAGGAGCTCATGTAGCCCTTCTGGACTTCCGTCAGTTGCTCCAGGCTGATTCCCAGAGTCTTGAGCTTCACCTCGACGACAGCCCTGTCGATTTCCGGCGGCACGGCGTGAAGACCCGCTTCGAGGCGGTTTTTCGCCAAATGAAGCGCACTCAGAAGCTGGATGGAAAAGCTCAGGTCCATGATCTCTATGGGATGGCCGTCGGCGGCGGCGAGATTGACGAGCCGACCTTCGGCGAGAAGGTGGATCTTCCTGCCGTCCTCCATGACGTAGGTGGTGATGTTCCTGCGCGTCCTGCGGACGTCCACGGCGAGGCTTTCCAGGTCGGGCCTGGAGATCTCCACGTCAAAGTGCCCGGCGTTCCCGAGGATGGCCCCGTCTTTCATGACCTCGAAATGCTCTTTGCGGATGACGCCCGTGTTTCCCGTCAGCGTGAGAAAGATATCCCCAAAAGGAGCGGCTTCCCTCATGGACATGACCGAATGGCCGTCCATGACGGCTTCGAAGGCCCTGTGGGGGTCCACCTCGACGACGATCACCCTGGCGCCCATCCCCGAGGCCCGCATGGCCACACCCCTGCCGCACCAGCCATATCCGGCGACGACGACGTTCTTTCCAGCAATCAGGACATTCGTAGTCCGCATGAGACCATCCAAAACGGACTGGCCGGTCCCGTAGCGGTTGTCAAAAAGGTACTTGCTCGAGGCATTGTTCACGTCGATCACGGGAAAAGCCAGTTTACCCTCGGCTTCCATGGCCCGCAGGCGGGTGATCCCCGTGGTGGTTTCCTCTGCTCCGCCTATGATCTGTTCAAGAAGCTCCCGCCGCGTGGAATGGAGCATGACGATCATGTCGGCCCCGTCGTCGATGACGATCTGCGGTCCGATATCCAGTGCGCTTCCCAGGTTCTCGAAATACTCCTCATCGCTCATGCCGCGTCGGCTGAAAACATGCACGCCGAGCCGGACCAGGGCGGCGCATACGTCGTCCTGGGTCGAAAGGGGATTGCTGCCGGCGGCGGCGACATCCGCGCCGAGACGCCGCAGCGTCGCCAGCAGACAGGCCGTCTTTGCCTCCAGGTGCAGGCATGCGGCGATCCGCATTCCCTGCAGTGGCCTCGATTCGAGATATTCATCTCCGAAACTCTGCAGAACGGGCATGAACTGCAGGGCCCATTCGATCTTGTCCATCCCGCTTTCGGCGAGTTCCGGGTCTGCGATGCTGTAACGGGTCATGGATTCTCTCCTTTCCTTTCGTCCTTCTGGCTGGCCGCCGCATGTCCCAGACAACGGTGTATCGATGCACCGTAGGGCGGTTCGAGGACCCCCGTTTCCGTGAAAAAGGCCGTTATCAATGATGCGGGAGTCACATCGAAGGCAGGATTGTACACCCGGACCTCCTCGGGGACCCGCCCGTTTCCCGGCAATCGGCGGATCTCTTCGGCATCGCGGGTTTCTATGGGGATCTCCTCTCCGCTGGCACAGGCGGGGTCGAAGGTACTCGACGGCGCGGCCACGTAAAAGGGAATCCCATGTCGCCTTGCCGCCAGGGCAAGGGCATAGGTCCCGATCTTGTTCGCCGTGTCTCCATTGGCTGCAATCCTGTCGGCCCCGACCACCACGGCATCGAGTGCCTCCCTTTTCATCACCCAGGCGGCGGCACTGTCGCATATCAAGGTCACGTCGAAGCCGTCCTCGGCAAGCTCCCAGGCCGTCAGCCGTGCGCCCTGCAGAACAGGACGGGCCTCGCAGGCAAAAACGGAAATGCCTTTCCCCTGCTCCCTGGCCGCCCTGATGACACCCAGGGCGGTTCCGTACCCTCCCGTGGCCAGAGCCCCGGCATTGCAATGGGTCATGACGACGGA
>JBNGDE010000012.1:0-26371 GCA_049974925.1 Thermovirgaceae bacterium
CTTCTTCACGAAATCATCCACAACGTTGCCGATGTATTTGTCCATTTCAGGGTAGCTTTCCCCCAGGGCTTCAACGGCCCGTTCCTTGATGGCCGAAATCGCCGTAGAACGTTGCTTCTTTTCATGAATCTGCACGGTTTTGTAAATTTCCCCGTACAGGTTTTCCGAAATCCAGGAATCTATTTCAGGATGTTCCTCCGAATCCGGGATAACCATCTTCTCCTTGCCCACGGCTTCAGCCATTTCGATCTGCATGTCGACGATCTTTCTGATCTCCTCTTGGGCGAGTTCCAGGGCATCAACAAGAGTCTCCTCGGGAACCTCGAAGGATCCCGCCTCCACCATGGTCACTCCATACCTGTGACCGCTCACGACAAGATCCAGGGTGCTCCTGCTCATCATGCTCTCCGTGGGGTTGACCACGAGTTCTCCTTCCAGGCAACCGATCCTGACAGCCCCTACCGGCCCCGACCAGGGGATCTCCGATATGGCGAGCGCAGCCGATGCGCCGTTGATGGCAAGAATATTTGGCGGGTTTTCCTGGTCGACAGACAGGGTGGTCACCACTACGTGGACGTCGTGCCTCATATGCTGGGGGAAAAGGGACCTGATGGACCGGTCCGTCAGCCTGGCGGTCAGCACCGCCGTTTCAGAGGGTCGCCCCTCCCGTTTGATGAATCCGCCGGGGATCTTCCCCGCGGAGTAAAACCTTTCCTCGTAATCCACGAGCAAAGGGAAGAAGTCCAGCCCTTCCCTTGGGGAATCGGTGATGCAGGCGGTCACCAAAACGGAGGTTTCCCCCATGGTGACCTTTACCGCCCCGCTTGCCTGCTTTGCCAGCTTTCCTGTTTCGAACACCATTTTTTCGCCGCCGACTTCGACGGTAAATTCTTCCGACATGTTCTTTTCCTCCTCTTTTTTCTTTCATCCATTTTGTCTATCCTCAAAAGGATATCATATAGCTGCAAAAGAAAGGACGAGGGCAAAGCCCTCGTCCCCGGATGAGTTGTGAATTTTCTGCCTGCCGCGACAGGCACACTGTCAGTGGCGAAGCCCGAGACGCTGGATCAGCGTGCTGTACCTGTTGAAATCCTTTTCACGCAGGTATTGCAACAGACGACGTCTCCTTCCCACCATCTTGAGAAGTCCTCTCTGGGAATGGTGGTCCTTCTTGTGTACCTTGAGATGTTCCGTCAGTTCCCTGATCCTTGCAGTCAAAATGGCTACCTGGACCTCCGGCGACCCTGTATCCGCCGGGTGGATCTTGAACTCCTCGATGATGCCCTGTTTCTTCTCCTTCTGGATCATGTCCTACCACCTCTTGACGAAAAATCCCACAACTAAGTAGCACGGCAAAAAAGCGCGCGACCGAGTAGTGGGTGCCGGTATTATACCATCCCCGCGGCCCTGCGGCAAAAGAAAGGTTCCTGTAAACAGGTTCCTTGAAACAGGCAGATAAGGTTCTGCTCATTCTGCACTCGACATTTTCTTAAACATGTGCTTATATTGTTAATAATAAAGCAAATACCCACCGATTTCTAAGCGTTTGGAGGGAGTCTCATGTTGAAAATCCTCATTGTAGAGGATAACAGGGATCTTGTTCAGGTCCTGACCGAAGGGTTCGAAGAAAACGGGTTTACCATTGAAAGCGCCTTTGACGGGGAAGAGGGTTTGCGCAAGATCAAGAACAACGACTATGACTGCATCATACTGGACATCATGCTGCCGAAACTCGACGGGTACGAGGTCGTCGAAAAAGCCAGGGAAGCCGGTAATGATACGCCGGTCATCATTCTTACCGCAAAAGATACCATAGAGGACCGTGTCGAGGGACTCAACCGGGGCGCCGACGATTATCTCGTGAAACCTTTCGATTTCAGGGAACTCCTCGCAAGAGTCAATGCCCTGATTCGCCGCAGGTCCGAACAGAAACGGCCGGTGCTCAAGTGCGGGCCCCTCATGCTCGATCCCGTTGCCAGGGAATGTACCGTCAACGGCGAAAGCATTCCCTTGAGAAGACGGGAATTCGACATCCTCGAGCTTCTCATGCGCTATGAGAACCAGGTTTTCACAAGGGACCGCATCATCGCCCATGTGTGGCAGAAGGAATACGACGGAACCAGTAACGTTGTGGACGTTCATGTCAAATACCTCCGGGACAAGCTTCGTCCCTACAACCTTGACACACTGGTCGTCACCGTTCGCGCCGTCGGGTACAAGGTTACCTGCCCGAATTACGAGTAATCATTTTTCGGGAGCGTATCCTCCAGAGTGACAGGAAAAGGGGAAAGGAAGACTTTGCTGAAGGAGCGGAGAGGGGCATTTCTCCGCTCCTTCAGGTTCAGAATGATGTTTCTGGCATCCTTGTCGATTCTGCTCGTCACCGTCCTTTTCAGTGCGGCCGTTTTCGTTTTCTTAATCCGGACGGAACTCGACAGTCTGGACCAGGCTCAGGAGCATCTTCTCGGCTTTCTTGCAGCCAGAATAGAAGAAGCCGGCCAATTTTGTCTTGAAAATTCCGAATACGAAGAGCTCCGCAGTATTTGGCAAAGTCACGATGCGGAATTCCAGATTTACAGTTCCGGCTGGGACCTCTGCGAAAACATCCTGCCCGCGGGTAGCCCCATCGATCCCCTGGATTCGGAACTTGCCAGGGCCATCGTCGAAAAGGGACCGGGAGCTTCCACGATAGATCTCTTTGCCATGACGGTCATACCTGATACATATTGGCTCTCACCCTTTTTCCCGGAACCTGCGAGAGATCTTCTCAGGATCCGGTGGAGACGGCTCAGCCTGGACGGTGGAACCTATTACCTTTTCGCTTTGCATCCCCTCCATGGCCTGCTTGCGTTTCGGGAATCGCTTTTGCGAATGATCCTTTCCCTGCTCGGCCTTACGGTGCTCCTTTCAACGGTGATGGGTTATCTGACCGCGAAAAAAGCCACAAAGCCCTTTTCCCTGATCAACAGGGCTATTTCAAAGGTTTCAATAGAAAACATGAAACTTGACGTCTCTGTCCAGGATACCGACGAGGAAATCCGGGAAACAATCATCCGCATCAACAGGATGCTCGAAAACTTCGAGAAGTCGATACGCCAGCTCCAGCAATTCACCGCTGATGCGAGCCACGAGCTGAGGACCCCTCTTGCTGTCATGAAGGGAATCACCGAAGTTGCGCTTCTCAAGGAACGCGAAAGCGAATACTACGTGAAGAAACTGCAGGAACTGGCAGGTCACATCGAGGGCATGCAAACCCTGGTGGGGGCGTTGCTCGAACTGGCCCGGCTCGACACGTTCGACAGGATCGAACCCAGGGAATCTGTGGAACTTCTCATTGTCGCCGATGACGCCGTCACGGCTTGCGAACCGCGCAGCCGGGAAAAAGGACAGTCCCTGGAGAAGGATCTTTCACCTGCTCCGACATACGGCCGGGAAGCCCTGCTCCTCAGGCTCGCCACGAACCTGCTTGACAATGCCATCAAATACACGCCAGAAGGCGGAACGATCCGCATTCGGACCTGGGCCGACAGAGCCCGCGGGGAGGCCGTTCTTGAAATCGAGGATACAGGCATGGGCATGACACAGGAAGAAATCAGCCATTGTTTCGACCGTTTCTGGAGGGCTGACCACGCACGTTCCACTACCGGCTATGGACTTGGACTCTCTCTGGTCCTCAGAATAGCAGAACTTCACGAAGCCCGGCCGGAAATCGAGTCCCGACCCGGGCAGGGAACGCTTTTTCGCTTCCGCTTCCCACTCGACGAAAAATCCCTGGAAAACTACAGCGATCTGGAATTGTAATAATGGGGGCGGCCACCGGCCGCCCCCATTATTTTTTCTTCTGGGACCTCACATCCTCACCGAGACGAAGAAGGTTCGACCACCCCGCCACACCAGAAGAACAGCGGTGTTCTGCACTTCACCCATGACATTTTGCCACGACGTGATATCATCCACTGGCCTGCCGTTGACTTCGAGAATGATGTCACCCCGCTTGAGTCCTGTCCTGTCAGCCGGAGAACCCGGCAGGACTTCGGCGACGGCCATTCCCCTGGTTGCCGGGGCCCCGAGTTCGCGTCTGAGCTCCGGTGTGACAGGTTCCACCCTCAATCCGAGCCGTTCCTCCGTTTCCTTCAGCGACCGCTTTTGTTCCTGCGACCGGCCGGGAATGCTTCCGAGAGTAACATTGAACTCTCTCTGTCTACCTTCACGAATCACGGTGAGCCGCACCTTGTCTCCTTCGAGATGGCTGCGGATGCGAAGCGAAAGATCTGCGTGATCCTCAATCGCCTCCCCGTCGACAGCGACGATAACGTCTCCTCGACGAAGGCCCGCTTTCGCAGCGGGAGAATCGGGGACCACGTCGCTCACCACGGCACCTCCCTCGCGCTCGACACCATAAGCCTCTGCGAACTCGGGCGTCAGGGGTTGGATGTACACGCCGAGCCATCCTCTCTTGACGGTTCCGTACTTGACGAGATCATCCAGTACCTGTTTTGCCATGTTGACGGGCACTGCAAAGCCAATGCCCTGGGCATAGGGGATAATGGCCGTGTTGATTCCTACAACCTCGCCGTCAAGATTGAGCAGGGGGCCACCGCTGTTGCCGGGGTTGATGGCTGCATCGGTCTGCAGGAAGCCGTCAAAATTGAGATTTCTTGCACGGACGGAACGGTTCTTTGCTGAAATAACACCCACCGTAACGGTGCTCTCGAAACCGTAGGGGTTCCCTATGGCGATCGCCCATTCACCGACACGGACGTCTTCGGAATCGCCGAGTTCAAGAACGTGAAGACCCTTTGCTTCAATCTTGATGACAGCGAGATCAAAGGTTGGGTCTGCTCCGACGATTTCCGCCGGGTAAGATGCTCCGTCGGCCAGGGTTACTTCAATTTTGTCGGCATCAGCAACGACATGGTTGTTTGTCAGAATGTAGCCGTCCTCACTGACGATGAATCCCGATCCCTTTCCTTTCATGGGGATAATCCTCGTAAACCTTTCGAACTGCTCGCCGAAAAATTCCTTGAAAAAGGGATCATTCCCAAAGGGGCTCAGAGACTGCCGGACCATCGTTTCCGTATCGATGTTGACAACAGCCGGCGAAGCCTTTTCCACGATCTCCGCAATGGGGTTGCCGGTAAAAACATCCACCTTGGCCTGCGACGGCAAGGCCGCTCCCAGGGCAACCACACTTACGGCAAAGGTCATCAGGACCATGCGACAAAACTTTCCTGTCCATTTTCCATACATTCGTTTCACCTCCTCAACGGGATATATCCTAGGCAAGACAAAGGCTTCTTACATCGTATATTCTACTGAAATCGGATCCCCCACCTTGAACCCCAGGACATCCGCCGCCTTCCCCCTGTTGACAGCTATGGAAAGATAGCCCCAGCTGTCTTCGAGAATAACGAGATCCCCCAGCCCCACGTCGGCGAAAGTTACCCCCACGGAAATGCTGAAAAGCCATCCCCGGCTGATCCGCAGGGCTCCCTCTTTTCGCCTGTCAAGCCATTTCCACGGGATATTGGTTCTGACCGTCCCGTAGGTGTCGATCAGCGCCACAGCGCCGGAAATCTGCCCCTTTTCACTTGACGGTGCCGGAAGGGGATAATCGACAAGATCAAGAGCATGGATCTTTTTACCAAGCACCGACGGGGACATCCCGGAAGCCAGGTCGGCCACCATGGGCGCCATAATATCCCTGGCATGGAAAGTCGGTGATACCGACCGGTTTTCGTAATGTTCCGGATAAAGTTCCCAGACTTCTTCAACTCCTCCGATCCGTTGAGCCGCAGGTACAAGAAGGCCATTGTCCGGTCCGACGAGAAGGTCTCCCCGATCCGCCTTGACGACAAGAAGGGACCTGTCCGTTCCGACACCGGGGTCGACCACGGCCAGGTGAATCCCTACAGGAAGGTAGGAGACGGCTCCCGCGAGTATCCAACCTCCGGACACGATATCGAAAGGCGGGACATCGTGGCTGATATCAACAAGGGGAAGCTCTACTCCCCTTCCGATCAGGACCCCCTTGCAGCATGCGACGGTTTCATCGCCGGATCCAAAGTCCGAGAGTAAACTGATACACCGCCAGACACCCCTCGGCTCATGCATCGCTATACCTCCTCACCCTTGCGTCCATATCTATTACTATAGCATTGGAAGAAACTCCGGGGATGACTCCGTCCGACAAGGCATCGGAACCGGAAGTCTGCCTATCATAATTGTCTTCACTGGAGGGTCGTCATGACAGCAAAAGGGCTTTTCGACATTCTGCTACGGCTTTATGGACCCCAGGGCTGGTGGCCCGCTGATTCTTTTGACGAGCTGTGCCTCGGGGCCATACTTGTCCAGAATACCAGCTGGAATAACGCCACCCTGGCCCTGCGGAATCTCTCGGAAAGAGGGCTTCTCTCTTTGAAAACCATCGCCGCGGCCCCACCGGGGGTCATCCTTGAGGCCGTTTATCCTGCCGGAACCTACCGACGCAAGGCCTTCGTCATCAAGACCTTTTCCCGTGATTTTTCGATCGCCTTCGAAACTGCAGAAAATTTCCGCACGTCCGATTCCTTTGTCTCCAGAGAATGGCTTCTCGCCAGAAGAGGCATCGGCCCCGAAACGGCGGACAGCATTCTCTGTTACGGTGCGGGAGAACCCTTCCTGGTTATCGATTCGTATACCCGCAGACTGGCCCACCGTGCAGGCCTTTTGGATGCAGGAGATGTATCCTATGAAGGAATTCAGGGAAAACTCCAGAAGGACCTGCCGAAGGACGCCGCTGTGCTCGGAGAATTCCATGCCCTGATCGTAAGGCATGGGAAGGATTTCTGCGGAAAAAGACCATCCTGTACTATCTGTCCGCTTAAAACACGCTGTCTTTTCCCGAAATCCTGTGATCCCTGACCCGCTGCACGAGCAAACACCTGTTTTTGTCAAAAACACCCGCCCCTGGCGAAGAGGCTTACGTGTAAAACGGCTTCGCCTGGGATTTTTTCCTGCGGGCGGAAGCGGGAGTGACGACAACCCGCCGGAGGGGCTCCGAGCCCGTGGAAGAAGTCTGGACGTCTTCCCGTTCTTTCAAGGCAAGATGAACCACCCGGCGTTCCCAGCTGCTCATCGGTTCGAGCTTGACCGAGCGCCCTTTGCGGACAGCTTCCCGCGCCGCAGCGGAAGCCAGCTTTTCGAGGCTTTCCTCCCTGCGCGTACGGTAACCGTCGCTGTCGAACCTCAGACGTCGCCTTGAGGTATCATCCCTCAGCATCAGGTTCGTTACGTATTCAAGGGCTTTCAGGGTTTCACCGTACCTTCCGATGATAATCCCGGCGTCCTCCCCACTGAGATTGACGATGCCGTCATCTTGGAAATCCGCTTCAATATCGAGGTCCATCATTCCGACGAGGTTTTCGACAAACCTCCTTGCCTTCAGCAACTGGGGATCAGAGGCCAGGACAATCCGCACCCGAATTTTTTTCCCGAGGATGCCGAACAGTTTCTTGTCCTCGCTGATCACGGTCACTTCCACCTCTTCGGGATCAACGGACCACTTCAGTGATCCCAGGTGGCGGGCCTCGTCCAGATTTTGTACCTCAGCGACAAACTCCCTGTTATCCATGGGGATCTCCTATACCTCCTAACTCTTCGCGTCACCGGACTCCTTCTTGGGAGGCTTTTCCTTGTAGAGTGCCGGTTTTTCCTTCATCTCGACCTCGGTTTTATGCTTGATGTGCCATTGCTGGACCACCCCGATAAGGGACGATACGCCCCAGTACAGTAGCACACCCCCTGGCAGACTCAGACAGATGAACGTCAAGAAGGCGGGCATGAACCAGTTCATGAACTGCATCTGCGGATTAGAACCGGCACTGAGCTGTTGCTGGTACCACGTCAGAAAGGCGATGAACAGAAGCAGCAACAGGTTCGGCAGATAAACTGAAACATTCAAAAGTCCCGTCGGGTTTGCCATAAGCCCCGAAAAGACCGACCCGATGCCGATCGTCTCTGCTGTCACACCAAGCGCTGATGCCATGCGCGTCAGCACCGAACCTTCAAGGCTCATCCCTATGAACGTGGCTCCTCCGATGTCAAGGTTGAGGAGCACCCGAAACAGCAGGATCAGGATCGGCAGCTGCACGAGCAGGGGAAGGCACCCGGCGGCGGGGTTGACGTTGTTTTCCCTGTACAGGCGCATAATTTCCTTGTTGAGGGTCTCCTTGTCACCCGCATACTTTTCCTGCAGGGCCTTCAGCCTCGGCTGCAGTTTCTGCATTCTCTGCATGCTCACCATCTGCTTGTGGGACAATGGATGCAGGAGAATCCGTATGAACACGGTCAGGATAATGATCGCAAGACCATAAGAATGAGTCAGGGAATACAGGGTGTTCAGAACGAGCACAAGGGAATCGCTCGCCGCTTGCCAAATCGTACCCAAGTCTCTCACCTTCCTCGGCAGAATTTCGTGGTTCCGGAAGCCCTGCCCCCGAGGAGGCAAAACCGTTCCGGCACCGGATCATACCCGCCCGGATGCCAGGGCCCGCATTTTACGATCCGGACAAGGGCGAGCAGGGTGCCCTTCATGACACCAAAGCGCTGAATGCTTTCCAGCGCATATTGTGAACAGGTCGGATAAAATCGGCAGTTCTTTCCCAAAAAAGGGGAAAGCAGAAGCTGATATCCCCTTATGACAATAGAAAAAAGCCTGGCAGGCAGCTTCATCAAGGGCAAGAGCTGCGCCTCCTGTCCGTCTCCCAATCAGGCCCGGGCCAGTCCTCCCGAAGAAGCCCGGCCCGCTGCATCAACCGCGCACTGTCAAAATACACTTCCCGGGCGGATACCTTTAACGCGGAAGTCCTGAGGGTGCAGACGACCCAGTATCCGTCACACATCCATGGTAACAGGCGCCGCAGCGCCTCTTTCAGGATTCTTCGGCCCCGGTTTCTCTCGGGGGAGTTCCCCTGCTTCTTCCCGACGGCGACTCCGACACGGGTCGTCCCGTCCGGAGAAGCTATAAACAGCAACCGCACCAGCCTGCCCTGGATTCGGCGGCCGGTGCGGAATAAACGGTCGAATTGCCACGCTTTCTGCAAGCGGGCATTCCTGGGATATGGAAAACCTCGACCCCTCATAGGGCAAGTCGTTTTCTGCCCTTGCTTCTCCGGTTTTTCAGGATCCGCCGGCCACTTGCCGACTTTGAACGGCTCAGAAAGCCAAGGCGTCTTTTTCTTCGTTTTGTATGAGGCTGAAAGGTTTGTTTCATTCGCGACCACCTCCCTTTCCTTCCATAAAGCCACAATAAAACCTGCAGGCCGGCGGCCAGCTTGGATACTATAGCACAGGCGTTATCGGCGGGCAACCGAAAGGCCTGACAATTTGATGTGGCGGAAACCGACCCTCGGCAGCGCTTCCGGAATATCCCAATCCGCCCTGGTAAGAACCCTGTTGTCCAGGATAACCACCCTGCCGGAATCCGATGCCGTCCTTATGAGCCGTCCTGCAGCCTGCTTGAGGTACATCTTTGCCATGGGCAATACGATCTCCGGGAAAAGCCTCCCGCCGTAAAGGGCCCTCCGCGTCCGCAACAATGGATCACGGGGATGCTGAAAGGGGATCCTGTCGATAACCACCTGCGTCAGGCCGTCACCGGGGACATCGACGCCTTCCCTGTAGGAGACGCTGCCCACGAGCACGGAAGAATGATCTTTCCTGAACGCTTCGGCGAGAACACCGGGCGGAGCCTCTCCCTGGACAAGGATTTTGTAAGGCTTTTCCTTCAACTTCAATCGCGTGCCGACCTTTTTCAGCAATCTGTGGGAGCTCAAAAGCACGAGCGTTCTCCCATCGTTCATGTCACAGAGCTTTTCCACGACCCTGGCCACGCGGTCGTCGTAATCGTTGTCTGTTACCGTCAACCCGATGTCGACGACCCAGATTTCCATCTGCCTTGCCAGGTGAAAAGGCGAATCCAGAACAACTTTTTCGTCAGCTGCAAGCCCCGTTTCGCTTTCCCAGTATGACATATCCCCTCCAAGGGCCATGGTGGCGGAAACGGCAATCACCGGGTACACATGATCCTGTCCGACCCATTCGGGCACGAAAGACGAGCAATCCGCTGGGACGCTGACAAGGCAGAGACCGTCCCACCAGTAGCCCCACTCCGGGAACATGTCGACCCGGGAGCACCAAGCAAGGGTGTCCCTAAGTCCTGAGGCTTCGTCCAGCCATTGCCCGGCTGCCGAGTGAAGGGTGTCCGATTCCCCGAAAAGATTCTTCTGTTCGAGGCAGGCCATGCCCTTTCCAATCATGTCATCGGCTGCTGCGATGGCATCTTTCGCCTGAAGCGGAAGGTCTTCCGGCCTTTCAAAGAGCGTTCCCGGTTCGAGGGACCCCGCCGCAGCGTCAAAAAAGGAACCAACTTTTTCCGCGCAATCCTGTGCCGCCTTTTTCAGTGCCTCCGCCTTCTGGGGGTGTTCTTTTGCCAAGGAAGAAACCGCATGCCTGGTGCAAAGCTCCGTGATCCGCAACCAGTCTTCACGACAGGCCCTGCGGGTTACCGCAGACCTGGCGGCTTCTGCAACGTGGTGGGCTTCGTCGCAAAACAGCGCGTCATAGAGGACGGGAAACGCCGATGGGGCATGGGAAAAAAACAGATGATAGTTTGCAATAACCACATCCCAGTTTTGCGCTTCCCGGTACATCCGGTAGAGAAAGCACTCGTTCCGATTCGGGCATGATGCACCCCGGCAACCATCCTTTGTTGCGGAGAGTTTTCCGGCAATGGCCGATTCTGGCGATATGCCCAGTTCCGCGAGCTCACCTGTCTCCGTCAGCCGGACCCATGCCGAAAGTTCCCCCCGTGAAGGTGATTTTTCCCCCTCCGCCCCTTCAGGCATCCCCTGTTCACACCATTCCCGGACCTTGAGGGGACACGCATAATGCCGTCTCCCCTTGAGAACCCCGAACCGCAGGCAAGACCCAAGGATGTCCTTCAACTGCGGGAGATGTTGCCGTAAAAGATGCTCCTGCAAGGTTATGGTGGAGGTGAGATACAGAATGCGCTTTGATGATGACAACGCCCAAAGGGCTCCCGGGACGAGGAGCGCCAGCGTTTTCCCGATTCCCGTGGGAGCCTCGGCCAAAAAGGTCTTCCCGTCGCCTGAATTCAGGCAATCCCAGACTTTCTCCGCGAGCTCGAGCTGTTCCCGACGGAATTCGAAGGCAGGGAACGTTTTCGAGAAGACCCCTTCGGGGCCGAACCAGCGTTTCACCAGGAGTTTCTCCTTCCATGTTCCATTTTACGAACAGCTCCGCGACCGACGTATGGTCTGAAACGCCCTGAGCCACAACAGGGCGACGAGCAGTACGGCGAAAAACATCCCTCCCTGCGTATCAGTGAACAAAAGCAGATTGTACCCGCCATGGGCCGCCACAGGAAGGGCCAGAATCGGGAAAAGGCGGCTTGGGCTGCCTTCTGTCTGCTTTTGCCTGGCGGCCTCGTATCCCATGAAAAGGCCGCACAATCCATGCAGCGGGACAGACAGAAGCGCCCTCCACCCTGCCACCGCCCACGGATTTATGGAGCCAATGACATACATGAAATTTTCAAGGGTGGCGAAGCCGAGGGCGACCGCCGTGCCATAGACAATTCCGTCATAGCATTCGTCACAGGCCGGGTGACGGATGTATCTTTTCAGGGCGACCCACTTCAGGCCCTCCTCGATCAGGGCTATCCCGATGAAAGGGTACAGAAGCGGAGAAAGGGCGACCAAAAACCACCCGGTCAGACCCTCCAGAAGGGCGGCGGGGAAAACGAACAGGGCCCCCCTGAAAAAGGACGAAAAAACAAGATTCAGCGGCTCCGGATCGAGCACATCCTTATGATAGAACCACATCAGAAGGAGCAGGCCCGGGGCTGTTGCCATGGCGACGACCCAACCGAGGGAGACATCCAAGACATTCACTTCCTTCAGTTCGAAAGAAAATCGTTTCGCGATTCCAATTCGCCGGATCTTGTAGTATACTGTGCCGTTGTTGCAGCTTTTTTCACACCCATGGTAGAATGAGGCCTGCTGTGGAAGGGGGTGACATATGTGGCGAACTCGAAATCTGCTGCGAAAAGAATGCGGGTTGCTGAAAGAAACAGGGTCTACAACAAATTCTGGACGACCCGTTGCAAAACCACGTCAAAAAAGGTCCTGGAAGCCGTAACCGCAAAAGACTCCGACCTCGCCGTCAAAAGGCTGGACGAGGCGCAGGCCGCTTTTGACAAGGCCGTCGTCAAGGGAGTCATCCACAAGAACAAGGCCGCCCGGAAAAAATCACGTTTGACAAAAGCCGTAAAGAGCCTCTTTCCGCAGGATAACCAGGAGAGTTAGTCCAACGGTTTTACGGAAAAGTCTTTCCTTCCGGCGGGCCGGCTCTTTCCGGTCCGCCCTTTTGTTCCCTCCCGGGAAAGCCTGAGCACGGCAAGTTCGATTTCGTTCCAAATGTCGATGTTCGTCGTCTTCGCAAGGTAGCCCGACCGGATCATGTCCTGGACAAATCTGGATAAACCCTCCGGAGAATACCTCGAAGCTGCGGCCCTTGCCTGTTTCACCTGGTAAGGTTTCGCCCCGAGTGCTTTCAGGAAGCTTTCCTTTCCATTGCCTCCGTATCTGGCGGAATACATTGAAAAACGCATCCTCTTGTGCAATGCGCTGATCACTTTCAAAGGTTCCTCCCGTTCGCGCAGGCCCGACAAAGACGACAGGACATCGTCAAAGCGTTCCTGGCAAAGCCCGTCCAGAAGCCGCAGAAGCAGTCTGCCACCTTCGTCCAGGCAGAGTTTTTTCACCAGGTTCTCCGTAACGCCTTGGTCGCCGGCGGCATTTTCAAGCTTCGCCATTTCGCCCGGGAGCTCCTCCGGGGTGTCTATCCACTCGGCGAGAAGCTGTATCGCTTCGCGGGACCAGGGTATCCCTGCTCCGGACAAATGTTTCTGTATCCAGGAAACCCTGGCATCGGTCCACGGCGGAATTTTCTCTGCCCTCCGTACTTCCAGCTTCCTGAAAAGCTCCTTCGGGAAATACCTCGAAGGGTCTTCGTTATACAGGAGAGCACAAACTGTCTCGGTTTCTTCGCCTGTCTCCACCATCGGAACAAGATCTTCCTGCAGGCTTCCCATGGTTTCTGCGGCTTCCACCACAACGAACCTCTTCTCTTCGAAAAGGCCCTTGTTCCTGCTATCGGCGAGCAGATCCACCCACATGACCCCTTCACGCTTGCTGTCGTAGGCGAAACCCCGTTCCCTGTACTCTACGATAGCTTCTTCAAGGAGCCTGCGCTGGGAAGGCCCCCTGGCGTCAATCACCAGAATTCGTGCCATGAACCTTATTCTTTCACCACCACATTGACGAGCTTTCCGGGCACGGTGATCACCTTTATCACCTTTTTCCCCTCGAGCCGTTTTTTCGTCGAAGGGTCATGGAGGATACGTTCCCGCATTTCATCGGGAGAAAGACTCGCAGGCATCTTGAACTCGTGACGGACCTTGCCGTTCACCTGAAGCACCACCGTCATTTCATCCTCGATCAGCGCCTGTTCATCGGCCTTTGGCCATGCATGGGAGGAGACAAAGCCACTGTTGCCAAGCATTTCCCACAGCTCCTCGCAAATGTGGGGGGCGATAGGTGTGAGACACAGTAGCAGGGTCTCGACACCTTCCCGGAAAACACTCCAATCGACCTCGTTTTCCGGTCTGAAAGCCGAAAGGCCGTTTGAAAGTTCCATAAGTCGCGCCACGGCCGTATTGAATTGGCGCTCCTCTTCGATATCATGGGTTACACGCTGGATCGTCGAGTGAATCATCCGCTTCATGTCCCGCGTCGCCGGCTTTTCAAGTTCTTCCATAGGTTTGGCTCTTACAGGAGCTCTCTTCAGATCGTCGAGACGCTCCTCCACAAGTCTCCAGACCCTGTGGAGGAATCGATGGGCACCTTCGACGCCTTGGTCCGACCAATCAAGGTCTTTTTCCGGCGGTGAGGCAAAAAGGATGAACAGCCTGGCCGTGTCAGCGCCGAAGGTGTTGATGATTTCATCGGGGTCGACAACGTTCCCCTTGGACTTCGACATTTTCGCCCCGTCTTTGATGACCATGCCCTGGGTCAGCAAATTCGTGAAGGGTTCTCTCACCTCAATAAGCCCGAGGTCCGCCAGGAATTTCATAAAGAAACGTGCGTATATCAGGTGCAGGCATGCATGCTCAATGCCACCGATATACTGGTCAACGGGCATCCAGTACGCGGCGTCCTCTTTCCTGAAGGGTGCCTCCTGTGTCCAGGGTGACGCAAATCTCAGGAAATACCAGGACGAACAGATAAAGGTGTCCATCGTATCTGTTTCCCTCCGGGCCGGTCCGCCGCAGACTGGGCAGGTTGTGGAAATCCAGTCCGCTGCTTCGTCAAGGGGATTCCCGCCCGGTTTCATCTCGATATCCAGGGGAAGCTCCACGGGCAAATTTTCCTCCGGCACGGGCACGATGCCGCAGGAATCGCAATACACCACAGGTATCGGGGCACCCCAGTACCGTTGCCTGGAAATGAGCCAGTCCCTGAGCCGGTAGTTGACTTCCCGTTTCCCCCAGCCCTTTTCCTCAAACCACTGCGCCATCCGGTGAATCGCCTCCCTTGTGGGAAGACCGTCAAATTCTCCGGAATTGCACTGGATTCCGTCTTCTTCGTAGGCTTCGTTCATGCTTTCGCCCTCAAGGACAGTTCCGTCGGCGGGACTGATGACCACCCGGACGGGGATCCCGTATGTCCTGGCGAATTCGAAATCCCGCTGATCATGGGCGGGAACGCCCATAATCGCCCCCGTTCCGTATTCCATGAGGATGTAATTGGCGATCCAGATAGGAACCCGATCACCCGTCGCCGGGTTGACGGCCGACAGGCCCGTGTCGACCCCCTGTTTATGGCTTCCGGCGGCGGTCCGCTCGGTTTCGTTGACTAAAGCACACTCCGTCGCAAAACGACGGATTTCGTCCCCGTTTTTCGCCAGGGACGCAATTTCCCCCACCAGTGGATGCTCCGGTGCCAGAGCGAGGAAGGTAACGCCGTAGATCGTATCGATCCTCGTGGTGAAAGTCTCGATGGAAAGTTCGCCGCCTTCCACCTCAAAGGAAAGCCTTACGCCCTCGGAACGACCAATCCAGTTGCGCTGCATGAGCTTGACCCTTTCCGGCCAGCCGGGCAGGTCTTCCAGCGAATCCAGAAGCTCCTGTGCGTAATCGGTAATCCGCAGGAACCATTGCTCAAGGTTCTTCTTGACGACACTGGTACCGCATCTCCAGCAATGTCCCTCGTTGATGACCTGCTCATTGGCAAGAACTGTCTTGCAGCTTTCGCACCAGTTAACAGGCGCTTTTTTCCTGTAGGCCAGCCCCTTGTGGAAGAACTGCAGGAACAGCCACTGGGTCCAGCGGTAATAATCGGGGTTGCAGCTTTCGACGCGCCTCCGCCAGTCGTAGCTGCATCCCATTCGTTTCAGCTGCCTCGTCATGTGCTCAATGTTGTCCCAGGTCCATTTGTTCGGATGGACTCCGTACTTTATCGCGGCGTTTTCAGCCGGCATGCCGAAGGCGTCATACCCCATTGGATGGAGGACGTTAAGGCCTTTCATCCGCAGGAAACGGGCCAGCATGTCGCCGATGGAGTAGTTCCGAAGGTGTCCCATATGAAGAGCCCCGCTCGGGTAGGGAAACATCTCCAGACAATAGAATTTCTTTCTGTCGGTATCGGTCTCGACATTGAACACTCCGTTTTCTTCCCAGTAATGCTGCCATTTTTTCTCAACGGCATCGAATGAATAAGCCATTACGTCTCCTCCCTGTCCGGCACATGGGGCGTTCCGCGCCCTGAATCGGGACTTATTATAGCCGTCTGCCGGCGTTGAGGCAAAAAAAACGGGGCGGGGTTCTCCCCCGCCCCGTTACATCGAGCCGTCCTATTTTTCTTTCGCGAATTTTTCCGTGAACGCCTTCAACATGTCGATGGGGATCGGGAAAAGCGTCGTGGAGTTGTTTTCCGCGGCTACTTCGTTGAGTGTCTGCAGGTAGCGGAGTTGAATGGTGATGGGTGAGGCTTCCATCATCTTCGCCGCTTCCGTCAGTTTCTCGGCCGCCTGGAGTTCTCCCTCGGCTGCGATGATCTTGGCCCGACGATCCCGTTCCGCTTCGGCCTGTCGCGCCATGGCCCGCTTCATTGTCTCGGGCAGCTCGAGTTCCTTGACCTCAACGGCACTCACCTTGATGCCCCAGGGATCCGTCCGCTCGTCGATAATCTGCTGCAATTCCATGTTGATCTTGTCCCTCGCCGAAAGGACGTCATCCAGGTCGGCCCGCCCGACGACGGATCTCAGGGTCGTCTGGGAGAGCTGGCTCGTGGCCATGATATAATTCTCCACCTCGATGATCGATTTGGCCGGGTCGAGAACCCGGAAATAAACGACGGCGTTGACTTTTACCGGAACGTTATCCTTTGTAATCACCTCCTGGTAGGGGACATCCAGGGTTACCACCCGGAGATCGACCCTGTAGAGCCGGTCCACAAAGGGGACGATGACAACCAGTCCCGGGCCTTTGACGGCAACAAAGCGTCCCAGCCTGAACACCACGCCCCTCTGGTATTCAGGAACAATCCTCAAGGCGGCAAAAAGGATAATGACAAGAATCAGCAGTCCGCCGAGGTAGCTCCCCATGTTGAAAACGGCGTTTACCAGTTCACCGATCATGATTTCTCACCCTCCCCTGTCCTGTTTTCTTCTTCCACGGGAACCACATACAGTGTCAGCCCCTCGCTTTTGACCACTCTTACCTTTTGGCCCCGGGAAATGGTTTCCCCGGTCCGGCTCACGGCACGCCATATCTCACCATGGCAATTGACGGACCCGTCAGGGGAGAGATCGGCCACCACGACAGCCTTGAGGCCGTTCATCCCCTCGCTTCCCGATACGGCCTTGCGGCCGAAGGATTTCCACACTGCGAAGGCTGCCAGCAGGAAGAAGGTCGTAATGACCACTACGGCTCCGATCAGAAAACTGTAGGACATGTTGAGCAGCTCACCTCCCGGGGCCCTGTAAATGATAAGACCTCCGAACACGAGCGCCGCCGCCCCGAAGAAGCTGAGGATACCGACGCCGCCGACGACGAGATCGAGGATCATGACGGCGATCCCCGCCACGAGGAGGATCACCCCTGCAAGGTTCACGGGAAGCATCCTCAAGCCGTAGGAGCCCAGAAGCACCAGCACCGCCCCGGAAACCCCCATGACAAAACCGCCCGGTGAAAGCACCTCGAAAATAATGGCGTAGATGCCGACGATCAACAGCAGGTAGGCGATATCAGGGCGGGAAATGAAATGAAGGACCTTCAGGCGAGGGCTCATTTCGTAACGCCTGATCTCGTAGGAATCGAGGGACAGCCGGATTTCATCCCCCGAGGCAAGTCGCACCGTCCTGCCCGAAACCGCCCCCACGAGGGTCTCCAGGTCGGCGGCCACAATATCGATGACACCTGCCTCAAGCGCCTCGTTCGCCGTATAGGAAACGCTTTCTGTGACCATCATTTCGCAGGCTTTCGTGTTTCGCCCCCGCTGTTCCGCCAGGGAACGTATCTGGGCCGCGAAATCGTTGGTCACCTTCTTGGCCATTTCCTCGTCGGGGATATCGCCTCCGCCGGCGGTCACCGGATGCGCCGCTCCAATGTTTGTTCCCGGAACCATCGCCGCCACATGGCCGGAAAGGACAATGAACGCCCCCGCCGACGCGGCTCGCGCCCCGGAAGGCCAGACCCAGACAACAACGGGAACCGGCGACTCGAGTATGGACTGGTACATGGAGCGCATGGACGTCGCCAGCCCGCCGGGGGTGTCGATATCGAGAACGATCACGTCGGCTCCGGCCTTTTCGGCTTCATGAAAGATCTCCGTGAGGTGATCTTCCATGGCGATCCCGATAACGCCCTCCAGGGAGGCCCGCAGGACAACAGCACCGGCGTTGTCCGTCGCAGCGCGAGCAAAAACCGCCGGGAAAAACAAAAAAGCCAGGGAAAGCAGCAACGGCAGAAGAAAAAGCTTCCGTTTCATAACCCCATCACCTTCAACGCCTCCCCGAGTGTGGACACGCGATGGGCTTGCACTCCATCGTCGGAAATCTCGTCCTCCTTCCGGCTCAAGAGGACATGCCGGAAGCCCAGCCGTTTCGCTTCACGTACCCGAAGGGCGGTTCTCGGAACAGGCCGCACTTCCCCGGCCAGACCAACCTCCCCGATGCAGCAAAAGTCCTCGGGGAGGGCCTTGTCTTTTGCCGCGGAGGCCACCGAGAGACACAGCGCGAGGTCCGCGTGGGGTCCCCTGATGGAAAGGCCTCCGGCAACGTTGACATAGACGTCGAGAGATGCCGTTGCGAGTCCGCATCTGCGCTCCAGAACGGCCAGCATCAGCTGCAACCTGCCGTTTTCGAACCCCCGGGCCGTCCTTTTGGGATAGGGGTAGGGGGTCGTCGAAGTGAGCGCCTGAATCTCCGCCACGAAGGGCCGGGATCCTTCAAGGGTCACCGCCATGGCCACGCCGGGCAGGGCCCGGTCGAGTGCCGACCAGTAGAGGCGGCTGGGATCCGCCACAGGGAAAAGGCCCTTTTCCTTCATCTCGAAGAGACCCACTTCATCAGTCGCCCCGAACCTGTTCTTCGTCGCCCTGAGCATCCGGTGGGCTGAAGGGCCTTCGCCGGAAAAAAGAAGAACCGTATCGACCATATGTTCCAGGAGTTTCGGGCCGGCGATGAGTCCCTCCTTGTTGATGTGCCCCACGAGAACGACAGGCACATTTTTGCTTTTCGCAAACTCCACGGCCTTGAGGGCGACGGCCCGCACCTGGGAAGGCGTTCCGGGAAAACCCGGCAGGTCTTTGGAACTCAAAGCCTGGACGCTGTCAAATACGACTAGAGCCAAGTCCTGGGTCTGTTTTGCGAGGATGTCGTCAACTTCCGTTCCCGCGGCGATTTTGAGCCCGTCGGTGACAACGTCGAGCCTTTTCGCCCTTAGCGCGACCTGTGACAGCGACTCTTCGCCGGAAACATACAGGACTTTCTTCCCCCGCCCGGCCAAGAGTCCGCACGTCTGCAGAAGAAGTGTCGATTTTCCGATACCCGGTTCGCCTGCGACGAGAACCACGGCTCCTTCAACCCATCCGCCGCCGAGGACCCTGTCGAATTCATCCAGCCCCGAAGCGAGCCTGGCGGGAGCCTTGATGTCGGCAACAGCGACAGGGGCGGAAACAGAATCACGCACCCCCGCCGCTTCCTTGCTTTCGACGGCCTCGAGGCTTCCCCAGCTTTCACAGGCAGGACACTTGCCCGACCATGACTTGGTGACGAAACCACACTCAACACACTGGAACAGAACCTTTTTTTTACCGTCCATCCACAGCCCTTCCTTGCGTTTCCCCCTAGCGGTTCCTGTTTATCGGATTACATTATTCACGTACATTGTAACAGCCCCATGGGCACCCTGTCGAGCGTGCGTCGGCTTCATACATATTATGATACAGTCTAGGTCGTTACGGGAGGTATCGGACATGGGCTTTTTCCTGTTGACCGCAACAGCCGTGGTGGTTTTTTTCGTCATGTTGGGTTCGCGCTCCCGGAAAACCGTAACGGGCGGACATGACTATTCCCTGGCAGGCAGAAAGGCCTCGGCGGTTTCCGTTTCTGGAGTACTCCTAGGGGCGCTTGTGGGTGGAGCCTCGACGGTCGGAACAGTCCAGATGGCCTACGAGTACGGACTCGCCGCATGGTGGTTCACCCTCGGAGGCGGCATTGGTTGTCTCGTCCTCGGCGTGTGGTTCGCCGCCCCCCTGCGGTCCTCGGGAGTCGAAACCATCCCGGGATACCTGAGGCAAACTTACAATCGGCCAACCGGCTCCATGGCCATGTGGGCTTCAACAATCGGGACATTCATCGCGGTGGTCGCCCAGTTTCTGGCCGGAATGGCTCTTTTGGCGGGGATACTGCCGGGACCGTCGTGGCTTTCAGCGATTTTGATCTGCTTTTTTGTTCTGGCCTTCCTTTTCGGCGGCGGTCTGAAAGGCTACAGTTCCCTCGGAGTGGCAAAGCTTTTCGTCCTCTACGGCGTGCTCATCCTTTGCGCCGCAAAAACTTTTTCCCAGGGTCATACGCCTTCTGCCCTCTACAGGGATCTTCCCCGGCTGCCCTTTTTCAGCCTTTTCGGCAACGGGTTGGGAGGCGGTCTGAGCGCAGGCGTTTCGTTAATCATCGGCGTTTTGTGTACGCAGATCTACCTCCAGGCCGTTCTGTCTGCTTCCTCACCTGCCACAGCCCGCAAGGGCGCTCTCATCTCCGCGGCGCTCATGCCGCCTCTGGGTCTTTTGGGCATCTGGGTTGGGCTCGGACTACGGCATTCCGGAGTCAAGATCAGTTCTTCCGGGGCCCTGACATATTTCATCACCACCTATTTCCATCCCGCCGCTGGAGGAGCCCTTTGGGGAGGGATCCTCGTAACCGTCATCGGCACTGCAGCGGGATTGTCCCTGGGGATAGCAACCAACCTTGTCTACGATTGCTATGTCCCCCTCAGAAACGTCGACTGCGGGCAGCGGCACCTTCTTTTCGCCCATCGTGGAGCCGTCACCCTTGTGGTGCTTCTGTCCGCCCTGACAGGACTTTGGGGAAAGGAATCCCTGATTCTCGAATGGAGCTACCTCAGCATGGGGCTGAGGGGGGCCGGAACGTTCTTTCCGCTCCTTGCGAGCATCGCGGTACCGAAGAAGCTGTCACCCCGCTGGGCCTTCGGGGCAAGTCTCGGTGGTCTCTCGGTAACCTTGCTATGGCCGATTACCGAGATTCCCCTGGAACCCCTTTTCGCCGGCCTGGGGGTCTCGGGAGCCCTGACGGCAGTGGGGCTTTTCCTAACAACAAGGCGGCGTCACTGACGCCGCCTCTGGAAAAATCCGCAGGTGGTTTTCCCGCTGCGCGCTGTTGCTACCTCTTGTATCCAATGATATCCCTGAGAAGCCGTTTTCTGTCCTCTACATCCTTTTCGGTTTCAACTCCCTTGGGGACAAATCCGTCAACGACTCCGACAACGCCTCGTCCCTGTGATGTTTCCGCAACGATGATCTGCAGGGGATTCGCCGTCGCGGCGAAAAGGCGACAGACCTCGTGAACAGACTTGATCCTGTCCAGGACATTGATAGGATATCCCTTTCGCAGAAGGATGACAAAGACATGTCCCGCAGCGATCCTTCTCGCCGTCTCCACGGCCGCATCGACGAGATCGGCTGCGTTACCGTCTTTGCGTATCAGGCAGACGCCGGAAGCCTCGCAGAAGGCTATACCGAATTCGATGGAGCCGGACGCGGTGACCAGGGCTTCGTAAAGATCTTCCACGGTCTTGATGAAGTGGCTCTGACCGACAATGACATTGCAGTCTTCCGGAATAACCGCTTCAACCACATCCCATTTTTTCACAGTTCCCATTTCATCCACCTCCAGAAAGTTTGAGAGTCTTCCAGGGACAGTCTTTTCTTCGGCCGTTACCTTCCGCTTTCCGTCTTCGCGATTTGGCGCAGGGAGGTTGTTTCCCTGAGAAACTCCTCATCCATCAGAAAATCAACAAGTTTGCTGAAACCACCCTCCGATGCGGGAGGCAGGAGAATGTCCGCACTCTCTCTGAGCTCGAAAGGTGCATCCTCCATGGAGACTGCAATATCAGCCCGCCGGAGAAGATCCTCGTCGTTCAGGTGATCCCCCACGGCAACGACGATCCTCTGGCGAGGCGGAAGACTCTCGAGGTACCATTCAAGGGCCGCCCCCTTCGACACCCCCAGAGGCAGAATGTCAAGGAAGGATTTGCCCGCCATGGTAACCGTCACACGATCACCGAGCTTGGCTTCGACAATACCTCTCGCTTCCTGGATATCTTCCGGCGCACCGTACACAATCCCTCTGAAATATTCTCCCCTGACGTCGGGTGAAACCAGGTCCTGCCGCACAGGAACCCCGATGGAACGGAAATATTCTGCGACCTTGACATCTTCAGGCCTACAACGTATTTTTTCGTCACCGAATAGCTGCAACATAACGGGGGCATCCCAGACTGAATTCAGTGCCAGGGAAAGGACTTCTCCGCCGAGCCGGGCCTCCCTGACGGCGGTTCTGCTCCTAAGTTCCATAAGCCGCGCGCCATCATACACGATGGCAGGGCTTTTCGCACCAATATGCAAGGCGTGAGGAAGAGCGGAAGCCAGGATCCTGCCTGTAGCGACATGAATGGACCAACCTTTTTCCCTGAGCACTGCGCAGCTTCGGGCTACTTTGTCCGGTATCCGGTCCTTGTGTGCCAAAGTCCCGTCAATGTCGGTCACGATCACTCTTTCAATCAGTCGGATCATCTCCCCTCACGTGCGGAATTTCCCGACAACAGTATAACCTGAAACTTTTTGTGCAACTTCCGACGACCCGCAGCAGTGCGCCCTGGATGGGTAAAATGAAAGGCATCCTCATCACGTAGATTGTGATAATATCTTTTTAGTATCTAGACCTTCCAGGAGGTGTGTGGGCAGTGAAAAAAGTTTCTTTTCTGGCAGTTTTTCTGGTTTTGGCCGTCTCTTTTCTCGCAGGAACCGCCTTTGCAGCCGATACGGTAAAAATCGGCTACCTCGCGGCGTTGACGGGCGACTGGGCCGCCTATGGGCAGACGGAGCTCAAGTCGGCACAACTCGCCGTCGAGGAAATCAACGCCGGGGGCGGAGTTAATGGAATGACCATTGAACTCGTCCCCTACGACTTCCGGACCCGTGCAGAGGATGCCGTCAACGCAGTGCGGAGAATGATCGAGGAAGACAAGGTTTCAGCGATTGTCGGAGCCAACGGCAGCGGAATCAACATCGCCACGGCGGCGGTAGTGAACAGGGCCGGCGTACCCCAGATAGGAACGGTTTCGACAAACCCCTATGTCACCGTCGATGAAAGCGGCAAAGTTCGTCCCTATTCCTTCCGTATCTGCTTTACCGACCCCTACCAGGGAAAACTGATCGCATACTTTTCAGCCCATGAACTTGGAAAACTCAAGGCCGCCATCCTTTATGACGTGGGCAACGACTATTCCCAGGGGCTCAGGGAGTTTTTCATGAAAAGCTACGGGGAATATGGCGGTGAAATTGTGGCCGACCTCGGCTTCAGGGGCGGTCAGGATGTGGACTTCCGGGCACAGTTGACCCAGATCCGCGACAGCGGCGCCGATGTTCTGGTCCTTCCCAACATGGGCAAGGAAATGGCTCTCATCATGAAACAGGCCCGAGAACTCGGAATGGATGAAATCGTTTTCGTCGGCGGTGACGGATACGGTGAGTTCATGTGGGAGATCGCCGGCGATGCGATGGAAGAATCTTACTGGATCAACCATGTGGCTCCCGAGGACCCGGCCATGCAGCCTTTCTTCGCCGCATATAAAGAAAAGTACAATGACGAATGCAAGGAGTTTGTCAACGGCGTTCTGGCCTATGACGCCATATACCTTGTGGCCGATGCCATCAAAAGAGCCGGCGGAACTGACCCGAAAGCGATAGCCGAGGCTCTGGCGGCAACGAAAGACCTCGAACTCCACCATGCCGTTATCACCATGGACGAGTTCCACAACCCAAAAGACAAAGACGGAGTGGTCCTTGTCGCACGGGACGGCCGCGCCCAGTTTTACAAGAGAATCAAGCCCGAGTAATGCGGGACGCCAGGTCCTGGCTCACTTCGGGGCGCTTTGGCGGGCGCACGGCAGCGCCCGCCTTTTTCTGGAAGCGGAGGTGACGAAAGGTTGGATACTTTCCTGCAACAGGTCATCAACGGACTTTCACTGGGCTCCGTCTACGCCCTCATAGCTGTCGGCTACTCTCTGGTTTATTCGATTCTGCTTTTCTCGAACTTCGCTCACGGGGGCTTTTTGGTCATCGGGGGATACATCTGTTATTTCATCCTCAGATCCGTTGGAGGCGGTATCTGGATGGCCAGCCTTGTCGCAGTCATCGGAGCAGGTTTTTCGGCGGTACTTACGGAGAAGCTCGCCTACAAACCGATCCGTGAGAGGACCAATGTAACCCTTTACCTGCTCATCGCATCCATGGGCATGAGTATCGTTATCGAAAACGTTTTCGTCATCGTTGCGGGCGGACGATTCAGGGCTCTTCCCCCCGTCATCCCCACCCAGCCGGTTTCTCTTTTCGGTGTGGCAACGACAAGCATGTTCGACATTCTTTCGCTGGTGACGGCCGTCGTTTTTCTCGCAGGGCTCCAGCTTTTCCTGACACGGACAAAATGGGGACTGGCCATCCGGGCGGCGGCCTATGATCTCAAGATCGCCGGACTCATGGGAGTCAACGTGAATCAGCTTATTTCCATCGTCTTTTTTACCGCCGGCCTGCTTGCGGGGTTAGGAGGCATCTTCCTGTCCGTGCGGTACACACTCTACCCGCAACTCGGACTCATAACCATCAAGGCTTTCGTCGCCGCCGTTATCGGTGGCCTCGGCTCGCTTCCGGGAGCCGTTGTCGGGAGCCTCATCCTTGGTCTTGCCGAAATGCTCACCGCCGGATTCATTTCGAGCCAGATGCGTGACCTCGTTGTCTTCCTTCTTTTAGTCATCACGCTCCTTATCAAGCCAACCGGTCTTTTCGGCAGGGATATCAAGGAAAAGGTCTAAGAAGGGGGGCAAACATCCATGTTCGGCGGATACACCGAAGGAATCCTCATCCTGTTGTGCATCAATTCTATCGCGGCGATGGGCGTTTCCCTCCTGACGGGGTTCACCGGCATATTCACCCTGGGTCATGCAGGCTACATGGCCTTAGGTGCCTATGTCTCATCCCTTTTGATCCTCAAGGTGGGAGTTCACTGGCTGGCGGCCATATTTCTCGGAGGGGCGGGAGCCATGGTTGTGGCCTGGCTCGTCGGGATTCCGACACTGAAACTCATGGGCGACTACTACGCCATCGCGTCCATTGGTCTGGGTGAAGCCATCCGTCTCATTCTTGAAAACTGGCAATCCGTCACCAGGGGCGCCCGGGGCGTTCCGGGAATCCCTCCCTATACAACGCTTCCCGTGGCCCTGATCTTTTTTCTTGTCATGGCCTTTGCCATGTTCTGTCTCATCAACAGCCGCTTCGGCCGGGCTTTCAAGGCTTGCCGCGACGATTATCTTGCCGCATCCCTGCTGGGTTTCAACACAGCTCGGTACAGGATCCTGAGCCTGACTATCTCCGGATTTTACTGTGGCGTGGCGGGAGCCCTGCTCGCGGGGTTTTTGTCCTTCATTCAACCCATCATGTTTGACATGATCAAATCCACAGAACTGACCTCGGTGGTTGTCTTCGGCGGGCTCGGGTCGATGACCGGCACCCTGATCGGAACCGGCATCATCACGCTGGTAACGGAGGTCTTTCGGCCCATCTCGCAATATCGGATGTTGATCTATGGAGCTGTCATCGTTATCATCATGATTTTCCGTCCAGAGGGGATCATGGGTCAAAGGGAGTTCGGGAAAACCCTTTTCCAGGAAACAGTAAACCGTTTCCGCCCCCAAGGCCCCGGAGGAGGGGTGAACGAATGAAGGCTGTTCTCGAAGTTTCGGGAATCAACAAGTTTTTCGGTGGAGTTCATGCCGTCAGAGACCTCGACTTCACCCTCCCGGAAGGCATCCTCGCAGGCCTTATCGGTCCGAACGGCGCGGGGAAGACGACGGTTTTCAACCTGATTACCGGCATTTACCCCACTGATACGGGGCACATTGTCTTCAAGGGACAGGACATTTCAAACCTGAAATCCTATGAAGTCATCTCCCTCGGCATTGCCAGGACATTCCAGAATTTACGGCTCTTTCAGCGCTCCTCGGCCCTGGAGAATGTCATGACGGCCTGTCAGCAACATCATCATTATCATTACACATTCTTCGAGGCCGCCACGCACCTCGGAAGATGGAAGCGGACGGAGCGGGACATTCGTATCCGGAGTATGGAGCTTCTTGACCTGGTGGGCCTTGCGGACAGGGCTCACCAGGCTTCGGGAACACTGCCTTATGGTTACCAGAGACGCCTCGAAATCGCCCGAGCTCTTGCCCTGGACCCGGAGCTGCTTCTGCTCGACGAACCCGCGGCCGGCATGAACCCCGAAGAAGTCCTGGAACTCAACGATCTGATCCGGAAAATTCACGAGGAGTTCAAATTGACAATACTCGTCATAGAACACCACATGGAGCTGGTCATGGAAATCTGTCCCCGCGTGATCTGCATGAATTTCGGCGCCAAAATCGCCGAGGGCGGTCCGGAATCGATCCAGAACCACC
>JBNGDE010000013.1:0-22346 GCA_049974925.1 Thermovirgaceae bacterium
AGCGCACTCGTAATGCGCAGGTAGGCGGTTCGATTCCGCCCGCCGGCTCCACGACCTTCCGGCCGCCCTCGGGTGGCTTTTTTTCTGGATTCCCCGGGAGGAAACATGTCAGAGAAACGCCATGTACTCTTTGTGCGACACGGCCAGACGGACTGGAATCTGCACTACCGATACCAGGGCAAGACGGACATCCCCCTCAATGAAAGGGGCCGCAGGGAAGCCGGGCTGCTCGCGAGGCGCCTCAAATCCTGGACCCCCTGCCGGGTGTATTCGAGCCCCCTTTCGCGGGCTGCCGAAACGGCGAGAATTGTCGCTTCTTCGATGGATCCTGCTCCTTCAGTCAGTTTTGTCGACGACCTGACGGAAATCGATTTCGGTGACTGGGAATCCCACTCTGTCTTCGATGTGGCGCGAAAAGACCCCGAACTTTATGCCGCGTGGCGGGCCAACCCTTCCCTGGTGACGTCGCCCGGTGGCGAAGCCTTTGAAAAGGTCCTGGCCAGGGTGAAACGTGCCCTGGATCAGGTGTTCGAAGAGTCCGACGAGAACCTCCTGATGGTCTTTCACGGCGGAACGATACGGGCTGCCCTCAGCATCCTGTTCTCTTTGCCCCCCTCCATGGTCTGGAAAATGCGTTTGGGCAACTGCAGCCTCACAGGACTCGAAATGCGGGATGGTACATGCTATCTCGCCTTTTTCAATGACGGGTCCCATCTTCGGGTGCCTGAAGACCTTGCCGGTTTGATTCCCCTGGGCGAGTGGTAAAGGGAGTTCGTCCATGGTATAAAGAGACCAGATCACAGGGAGGACAGGCCATGGACGAAAGAGGGCGTTCGGCTTCAGAAGGCCGGAGAATTTCGGAGGAAGAGGAGAGGTCCCTTTGGCGCAAGGCCGCAGGGGGCGACGAGGAGGCCAGGGATCGGCTCATCCTTTTGCACAGACCCTTGGTGTTTTGGATTGCCGGGAAATTCCGGGTTTCCCCCCAACAGTACCAGGACCTCGTACAGGAAGGCATGATCGCCCTCATCAAAGCCGTCGACCGGTTTGATCCTGACAGGCAAACACGTTTCGCCACCTATGGGTATTACCGAATCCGGGGTCAGATGGCGAACTATCTGCAACGGGTGGAGGCAAAAGCTCCCCAGCCCGTCGATCAGGATGCCTTTCAGCTTTCCGACGGTGATGAAACGGGCCGTATCGATTGGCTCATCAGTATTATGGACCAGGTGAAGGAGCTTCCCGAGAAAGAATCCGATGTTATCGAGGCCCTTGTCTTCCAGGGCAAGAAGGCTAGTGAGTACGCTTTGGAGCGTGGTGTCGATGTCAGTCACATATACAGGCTCCAGCGGAAAGCCTATGCCCGGATACGCAGTCTGCTCGGTCTTGAAGCGACAGAACACCCCTGAACTGTGATAATGTTCATGCCTAACAATAAAATTTGTAACCATCGCGCATACCCGGTTTGGGGAGGTTTCCTGTATCATGGAAAAACGGTTCAGGCGGGTCCAAAGATGGCTCGAGCGATGCATTGAAGCGTGCAGGAAAGAAAAATGGCCCAGTGCCGTTGCAGACGTGGAATGTGCCAGGGCGGAGCTTGAAGCGGCGAGAAAGGAGCTTTGGTCCGCAGTTTCCGAAGCCGGCGGGGCCGGGGAGGCAAGGCGCCTGGGAAGGGGCCTGCCCCTTGTGGCGCGGTCGGCCGTTCTTGCCGTAGCGGTCATTATGGCCGCGGCACTGCCCCTGTCTACCTCCAACGTTTTCATGACCCTGGAACAGGAGACCAGCGGGGTGTCCCTGGAGTGGGTAACCCCTGATGAAAAGAGTCTGCTATTGGCGTTGAGGGAAAGCCTGAGCGAAATGAACAGCGTGCGAAACGAGCTTGGGAGCTCACCAGGCCAGGTTCCCGCAGCGAAACCGGATCGACGGGTAGCCAGGGATACCGCTGCATCGATGACGGAAAGCCCTGTTCAAAAGGAACAGGGAAAACCTGAAGGACCACCTTCTGAAAAGGCAGAGGTGACACTCGACGAAATCCTGTCGCTTTATGAAATCGGACAGCGGGCATTGCAGTGGGAATCCGTCGTGATCAAGGAGACAGACAGGTGACAAGTCGGTTTCCTGACTGCGGAGCCGCTACGAAAGGAGTGCTGAGCACGTGAGACGTTCCGGACTTTTCGCGGGCTTTCTGATTCTGATTGCAGCAGTATTCGTAACTACTGCGGCCACAGCCCAGACCCCCCTCGTGTCGGGGATCGGGGTGACAGGGAACTCGAAAGTGGTTGACGAGCATATCCTGAGTGTCGTCGGTACCAAGGTGGGAGAACCCCTGGACAGGGACCAGATTCAAAAAGACGTCGACGCCATCTACGATCTGGGCTTTTTCTCCCTGGTCGATGTCTTGGTCACCCCACTGGCGGGCGGAGCTTATGTCGAATTCGAAGTGGTGGAAAACCCCGTCGTGGAAAAGGTGGAATTTACGGGCAACACTGTCTTTACCGACGAGGAGCTGATGGAAGTCCTTTTCACTCGTCCCGGAAACGTGTTCAACAGGACCTTTTTCCGTCATGACCTCCAGCGGGTCGTGGAAAAATACGAAAAGGCCGGATATACCATGGTCCGTGTTGGAGATGTACGCGTGGACGCGGGTACTGTGGAAGTGTATATAATCGAGCCGGTCGTCGGCGATGTGATCATACAGGGAAACACAAGGACCAAGACGTACGTGATAGAGCGCCAGATACTGCTTAAAAAAGGCGACCTTTTCAACACGACGCTGCTCAGACATTCCTTGGCCAACTTGAACCAGTTGGGCTTTTTCGATGACGTAACCCTTGGTTTCGAGCCAAGCGAGGAAGACCCGTCGGTTGTCAACCTGGTTTTCACCGTCGACGAAAAAAGGACTACCAGGCTCGGGCTGTCCATAGGGCACGGGACGAGCAGCGGGTGGTCCGGAGGGGCCAGCGTGACGGAATCGAACGTGGGAGGACGGGGTCATATAGCCGAAGTGGCCTTCGAGACAGGAGACCGCGAGCAATACTGGCTCACCTACCGGGAACCCTACATGGACCAGGAACATCATTCATGGAGGGTGGGATTTTACAAACGCAACTGGGAAGACGTGGAAGATAATTTCGAGGGCCAAACCAGATATGAATATGACGAGGATCGGACGGGATTTTACGCCGGTATGGGCAAGCAATTCCGCAACGACGAAAAACTGAGCTGGTTCGCAACACTGGATTGGCATAACATCGAATTGTCCAACATAAGAGACCGTAGCGGCAAAATCATTCCGCTTGATGAATTTATAGACCCTGAGGAAAGAGCTGGCGACACCTATTCCATTACAGGAACACTTACCTACAATAACAGGACCAAGTATATCGCTTACCCTGAAGGGCAGGTATACTCCCTTTCGATAGAACAGGGTCTTTTTGAATCCGATTACGGCGGTGGCGACATGAATTACACCAAGTATTGGGTTGAAGGCCGGTTTTATTGGCCTC
This sequence comes from Thermovirgaceae bacterium, assembly GCA_049974925.1. Taxonomy (GTDB): domain Bacteria; phylum Synergistota; class Synergistia; order Synergistales; family Thermovirgaceae; genus UBA1876. Next base: position 3,504 of record JBNGDE010000013.1, read on the forward strand.
TGCGGGACTTTTTGGGCGGATTTATCGACCTTGACATCGGTTCTGAAGAGGATCCCGTCATTTTCGCTAGCAGGATCCGTTACGGATCATCTTCGGGTTCTGTCCCCTGGTCGGAAGAATATGAACTTGGCGGCGACCGGACACTGAGAGGCTACGAGGACGACGAGTTCAGGGGCAACGAAATGGTCCTGGGGAATTTCGAACTTCGTCTTCCCGTGCAAGAGGCGCTTTCATTTGTGTTGTTCTACGACATAGGTTATGCCAGTAATGACTTCAGCTTTTCCGACGTCAAGGATTCCGTTGGTTTCGGGATAAGGGTCCGGACACCCCTCGGCAACTTAAGGCTCGATGTGGCCGAGGGAGATTATGACACCTTTACCCATTTCGGGTTTGGGGAGCTGTTCTAGACGAAAAGAGAGGGTTTAATGTCGGTAGGTTCTGACGGATATGAACATTTGATCAGAAAGGCCGCGGTAGTTCTCTGTGCCGTGGCCTTTCTGATAACCGGAGCAAAGGCGGAAGCAGGGGTAACAGTTTCTGGGGTATCCCAGTGGTTGGAGGCCCCGGTGAAACGCTCTCTGGATGCCGTATGGCAGGAAGTCGTAAAAAGGGTTTCATCAGAGAGGGAACGTGTGGTGGAGCTGGTCGTCAAAAGGCTTTTTCCGGGCCTGGTCATCAAAGATATTCGTGCTGTCGGAGACAATCTTTTTGTTACCCTTGATACAGAGGAATCGAAGAGGCTTGCGTGGAGTGTCGTTGTCGAAAAACCTGAACTGCCCCCCTTTCTAGGGAAGCCTTTCGAAGAGGATCTTACCGGTTTTGAAAAGACGGTGGCTGAAAGGCTCGACTCTCTGCCCCTGGAAGTTTTCCGATGGGCTGGAGAGGATTTTCAGGCCGGCATGGATGAAATCATTACCGGGAGACTTCCGGGATGGAATCCTTCTTATGTTTTTTCGAGTGAAGGGGGGAAGGGGGTACTCGAAATAGCCTTCACTCCCCGGGAGCCTCTCGTCATCGCCTTTTCACCAAGGCTTTCCAGCAGGACGCTGCCTCTTGCTCTACAGTCTAAACTCCACGAGGAGACACTGGAGGTAACCTCTCAGATTGTAGGACTTCCCACCGCCTGGGTGGCCAAGCATAAAAATAGTATCGAAGACCATATTGCGGGTTCCCTTGAGGGAAGATGGGCCGCCCGGGAGCTTAAGGGAAGAGTGGAAGTGAATATAAAGCCCGATCGGATCGCCCCTGTGGATGTGAGCGTCGAAAGTTCCGAGTATACTTTGCGGGTATGGCTGGCAGTTTACGCGGGGTCCGACGAACGGTATCCGGAAGTCGGGATACATGCGGGCCGGATCATGCAGCCTTTTGGCGGCTGGGAGATCGAGAGTTACGGCGAGTTTATCATCAAGGTCAACGACGGCGACACCGCCTCCAGGTTGGGGCTGAGATGGAGGTTCGACAAGAACCTTTGGATAGGAGTTGAACGGTCCTTCGAAGATGATGAGTATTGGGGCCGGATCTGGTTAGATGAGGTTTTGCCTGAAATTTATGCCTGGGGCAGGTTTCGTGAGGACGGCGAGAGCGAGGCAGGCTTGGGCTGGATGCTAAGTGAGCACCTTTTCTGGGAGCTCTATTACGACGGTCGCGACGATGATGACCTGAGCCTCAGAATAATAGGAAATCTGTAAACGAACTTGCGAGGTAGTGGCCATGATGCAAAAAAGATCAACAACTCTGGGACACCTTGTCGGGATTATCGGTTACGGTAAGGTCGTGGGAAACCCCGACAGGCGGATATGGGGTGTACAGCATCCGGATGGGTCGTCGCCAGATATGGTGACGGCCGTCTGGGAGAAGCGGATTCTTCGCGATTTGGCACAAGACGTTCCGGTAATTTGCCAGCCCGGGTGGATCGATGACGACAGGGACCGGATAGAGGTCGAAGACCCTCAGTTTGCTTTCGCAAAAATATTGGCATTTTTTAAGGCTGAGGAGAGGCCAGGACCACCAGGCATTCACCTTACGGCATGGGTTGCAGAAAGTGCGGAAATATCCTCTGAAGCCTTTATAGGGCCCTTCTGTGTCATCGGTGAGCATTGCCGGATAAATCCCGACGTCGTGCTGGAAGCGGGTGTTTTTGTAGGCAAAAATGTCGAAATAGGGCGCGGGACTTACGTGGAACCCGGTGTCGTACTGTATCATGGTACACATGTGGGAGAAGACTGCCTCATCCGAGCGAGAACAGTAATCGGATGTGACGGATTCGGTTTCTTGACCGGCCGAGGGGATGAACCGGTCAAGATTCCCCAACTGGGGACCGTCAGGATCGGAAACCGTGTGGAAATCGGCGCGGGTTCGACCATCGACAGGGCGACCATTGGAGAGACAGTGATCGGGGACGGAACGGTCATTGACGACCAGGTGCATGTCGGTCACAACGCCAGGATCGGAAAAGGCTGCATCCTCGTTGCCATGACCGGAATCGCGGGCAGCGCGGTTCTCGAGGATAATGTCATCATGGCGGCCCGAAGCGGCGTGGCCGATCATGTGAAAGTCGGCAGGGGAGCCACCGTGGCGGCCTATGGTGGTGCCACCAGGGATGTTCCTGAAAAAACGATCGTCTCCGGGTTCCCGGCCAGGGAACACTTTTCGGAGATGAAAAAACAGGCATTGCTTCGTAAATTGCCCGATCTGGCGAATAAAGTGAAACAACTGGAAAAAAGAATCAAAGAACTCGAAGATACATGCAATGGGAAGCACTCATGATGAGGTTTCGCACAATCACAAAAAGAGTTTCCTGGAGGGGTAAGGGACTGCACAGCGGCAAAGACTGTGTCGTGACTGTTTCGCCTTCCCAGCGGCCTGGTATATATTTTTCCCTGGGGGATGAAAGAATCCCCTTGCAAAACCTTCAGGCAGACGGATCAGCCAGGGGAACCACTGCGATATTCCCTAATGGACGTCGGGCAATGACGGTGGAACATTTGCTCGGAGTGCTGTCCGGCCTTGGACTTTGGTCTGTTGTTATCGAGTTGGAGGGTCCCGAAATGCCTGCCCTCGACGGGTCTGGGAAGACGATGGCCATCGAGCTCGAGAAACATGCTGTAGATGCTCCCTGCGAAGGACCTGCCCCGCTGAAGGTTACTGTTCCGGTGACAGTGGAAGACCCTGAAAGCGGGGCCTTCGTCGGATGTTTCCCCTCACGAAAGACCCGCTTGACTGCGGTGGTGTGGTACGAAAAGACCTGTCCTCCGGTGCAGGCGGCTGACTATCGTCACAATTTCCTGGATTTTGTCGGGGAAATTGCACCAGCCCGGACCTTCGTCCTCGAAGGGGAGATCGAAGAGGTGCTTTCGAGAGGACTCGGTCAGGGAGGCACCCTGGAGAATACGTTGGTTTTAGGGACCCATGGCCCCCTGCAGGATCTGAGGTTTCCTGAAGAAGCGCCACGTCACAAGATACTCGACCTTTTCGGTGATCTCGCGCTTTTGGGAAGACCTGTGATCGGGCGTCTTTTCTCCTACAAAGGGGGGCACGCCATGAACCTTCGACTAATGGAGCGCCTCCGGCGTATTGCCGGGACAAAATGAGGCAATAAACGATTTGAAAGGAGATATCGCAATGCTCGATATCCACAAGATTCTCGATTTCCTGCCCCATCGCTATCCATTCCTGCTGGTGGACAGAATACTTGAGATTTCGGACGATCATGTCGTCGGTCTGAAAAACGTGACCATCAACGAACCTTTTTTTCAGGGTCATTTCCCAAAAGAACCCGTCATGCCCGGGGTCCTCGTCATGGAAGCGATGTGCCAGGTGGCGGCAATGATGATCGTCGGCAAACCGGAAGCAGCAAACATGGCGATGTACCTGACAGGAGTGGAAAAAGCCAGGCTCCGAAAGCCCGTTGTCCCCGGGGACCAGATGATCACCACCGCAAGGATCGTCAAGGTCCGCGGAAAGATCGGCAAGGCCCAGGCGGAAGCCAGGGTGAAGGATGAACTAGTCGCCGAAGCCACCTTTGGCTTTGTCATCACGGAACGGCTGACCGGAGAAAAACAGAAATGACCCCACGTATTCATCCGACGGCCCTAGTCTCCGGGAAAGCCCATATCTCCGAAGATGTAACGATTGGTCCCTATTGCATCATTGATGATGACGTTGTCATTGAGGAAGGCACGCAACTGGAAGCCTTCGTCAGGGTGCGGGATCATGTGCGCATAGGGAGGAATTGCCGGCTTTTCGAACATGTCGTCGTAGGCGGTCTTCCGCAGGACTTCGATTTCAAGGGGGAGCGATCCTGGGTTTTTATCGGAAACGGCGTGGTCCTGCGTGAGAATGTAACTGTTCACCGTGCAAGCGGAGAGGAAAAGCGGACGGTTGTCGGCGAAGGAGCTTACCTGATGGAGGGGAGCCACGTCGGCCACAATGTCCAGGTAGGCAAAAACTGTGTCATCGCCAACAAGGTTGGTCTTGCCGGGTATTCCAGTGTTGGAGAAGGTGCCGTCCTTGGAGGTCTGGCGGGAGTTCACCAGTTTGTCAGGATAGGAAGATACTGCATGATCGGCGGCTTGTCGAAAGTCGTACGTGATGTGCCTCCCTTTACCCTGGTGGATGGACACCCGGCGGAAATCCGGAACATTAATGTCGTGGGGCTCAGACGAAGGGGTTTTTCCCAAGAGGAAAGGACCCTGATCAAAGGGATCTACCGTTTCCTGTTCAGAAAGGACATGTCGTTTCGGGATGCTCTGGAAAGACTCGAGGAAAATTTCGGGGATCATGAACTCATCCGCGAAATCCGCGAATTCGCAGAATCGGGGAAACGGGGTATCACGTCATGGCATACCTTTGAGAAGAAAGGGTATCGTTAAATGATACGGCTTTTTGCCATGGATGTTGACGGCACGCTGACGGATGGCGCCATCTACCTCGATGATCAGGGGGGCGAATGGAAGCGCTTCGACGTGCGCGACGGCTTCGGGATCGCCAAGCTGCGCAATGCGGGTGTCATGGTCTGCTTCCTCAGCGGCAGATATTCTCCGGTGACCCAAAGAAGGGCCCTGGAGCTGGGGATCGATATCGTCCGCCAGGATGTGGAGGACAAGCTCGACTTTCTTCGTGATTTTGCCGAAGAGGTCGGTGTTTGCAATATGGAAGTGGCCTATATTGGTGATGACGAGAACGATGTTGAATGCATCCGGTGGGCTGGAATGGGTTTTGCGCCTCGGGATGCCCAGCCTGCGGCGCGGCAGGCTGCAGATGTGGTGACCGAGGCCACCGGCGGGAACGGGGCGGTCCGAGAAGCTGTCGAGCGGATCCTCGAGACCTTCCCGGTGGAGAACGGTCGATGAAATCAGGCGGCATGAAAAGGTTCTTCTTTCCTGTTTTGACCCTGGATCGCTATATCATTACCCAGACAGCCAATGCCTTTGTGTTCGGGGTCCTCGCCTTTACGGTCCTTTTGGTCGCGGGTGATCTGCTCTTTGAGATCGCCGATCTCATGATCGAGAGAGGAGTTTCCCTCTGGGCCGTAAGCCGCCTGTTTCTTTACAAGCTTCCCGGGGTTGTCGTCCTGACCCTTCCCATGGCCTCGCTTCTGGCTGCTCTTTTGACTTTCAGCAGACTTTCTGCGCAGAGCGAGATCATAGCCCTGAAGGCCTCAGGGATTGCCTTTCGGAGGATTCTTCGTCCCGTGATCGTCGCCTCGGTAGGCGTATCGATTTTTGCGATCCTCATGAACGAAAGCATCGTGCCCTTGTCCAACAAGGCGGCAGACAATATTTTCAGGTTCGAAGTGGCAAAAGAACAGCCTTCCCTTTTGAAAGAGCGGATTTTTCTGCGCGATGAGCAGGGCGGACAGCTCAAGCGGGTTGTCTATATTGGCAAGCTGTTTCAAAACAAGGGTGAGATGCAGGATATCCTGATACAGGATTTCGAGGAAGGGGCAATGAGTCGGATAACAAACGCCGAAAAGGCCTACTGGAAAAAGGGCAAATGGTTTCTTGAGGATGGCAAGACCTTCGAGGTTGCCAAAAGCGGGAAAGTGGACCTGTTGTTTTCCTTCGAAACCCAGGAAATGCCCCAGCTTCTAGAACCCGCGAAAATCGCGCGGGCGTCCAGGGATCCCGACGAGATGAGCGCCCTTGAACTGAAGGAATACATCAACATCATGGAAAAACAGGGGACCAACACGAATCCGCTCCTGGTCATGTTTCACCTGAAGCTCTCCGTCCCGTGGGCTTGTGTGATCCTGGCCCTTCTGGGCTCCTCTCTCGGTGTCCGGCCTCACAGAACGGGGTCCGGCATCGGGCTCGCCGTGAGCGTCATGGTTGTTTTCGTCTACTATGTGCTCATGTCCTTTTTCAAATCTTTTGGTGAGGCAGGCTATCTTCCGCCCCTGGTCGCTGCATGGATGCCGAACTTGCTGTTTTTCGCCTATGCTCTCAGACTGGCCTTCAGGGCCAACAGGTAGGAGGAGATTGTGTCATGCCGGATGTCGCTGTCGCCCTCATTGCCGGGGCAGGGAAACTCCCGGAGGAGATTGTCCACCGGCTGATCCAGGGGGGGAGAAGGCCTCTCGTCTACGTGCTGGGCGAAAACCATGCGAGGTTTGGTGGACCCGGTGCGGAAGATGTGGTGCCCCTGGAAAACCCCGATCTGGACTTTGTCATTCGGGATCTGCTAAAAAGGGACGTCCACAGGGTGATGTTGGCTGGACTGGTGCCCAAAACCCTCATGTACCGTGCGGACGAACTCGGAAGGAGTCTCGGCAGGATTCTGGAGAGCCTTGATTCAAAAGACGATCACACCCTTCTTGGGGCCATCGTTGCGGAAATAGAATGGGCGGGTGTCAGAGTGCTTCCCTACAAAGATGTCATACCGGACCTTTTGGCCCCGGAAGGCCTCATAGCGGGGCGTCACCCGAGTGGCGCCGAGAGGGAGGACATCGCCTATGCCAGAAAGGTGGCACAAACCCTTTTGCCCTTGTCTTTCGGCCAGACCCTGGCCGTGCACAGCAAGGCCGTCGTTGCCGTCGAAGCCATGGAGGGAACTGACGGGATGATCAAAAGGGCCGGTGAGCTTGTTCGTGGAGGGGTTTTGCTCAAAATGATGAGAGCGGACCAGGACGAACGGTATGATCTTCCGACGGTGGGGCCTTCCACGATTGAAAACATGGCATCGGCGGGTCTGACCTGTCTTGCCGTCGAAGCGGACAGGACAATTATTCTCGAAAGGGATGATTTCGCCCGCATGGCCCGGGAAACGGGGATAGCGGTATGGGGGCTCAGATAAAATCCATCTTTTTAAGTTGCGGTGAAACTTCCGGTGACCAGTATGCCTCCGCCCTGGCAAAAGCTCTCAGGGAAGAAGGGTATTCGGGGCCGATCCGGGGAATGGCCGGACCTGAAAGCGCAGCTTCAGGTATCGGGATCGAATGGTCCATGGATGAGCTCCGGCTTATGGGCATGACCGAGGTCCTGGGAGCGGTCCCGCGCCTCTTTCGCCTGAAACGGGAGATCACCGATAAAATCCTTGCCGAAAGGCCGGCCGCCGTTGTGGTCATCGATAGTCCCGATTTTCACCTGCCGCTTTTGGCATCCCTCAGAAAAGGCGGTTACAAGGGAAGGATCCTGTATCTTTGCCCTCCGACGGTCTGGGCGTGGCGGCCGTCGCGGGCGGAAAAGCTGAAACGCCTCTGTGACCTCTGCCTTCCCCTTTTCAGGTTTGAACATGAGTTCCTGTCGGGCCGCGGTGTCAAAAGCAGATGGATCGGTCACCCGCTGAAAGACCGGCTCGAGAACTTTACCCCGCAAAAGGACCTCAAAGAACGTCTCTTTGGCAAGTCCGTCGTGGGGCTTCTTCCCGGAAGCCGCCCGGGGGAGATCCGGCGACTTCTGCATCCGCTGCTTGAAGCGGGGCGGCGGCTCATGGATGAGGGATATTGTCCGCTGGTTTCCCTGGCGCCCTTTTTGCCTGAAAAAACACGCCTTTTCGTCCGCGGGGCGGCCCGGGATCTCGAGATCTTCGAGGGCCCCGGTGCGAACGTCCTGGCAGTTTCAAAGGCCGTGGCGGGGGCGAGCGGAACCGCCGCAGTGGAAGCACTCATGCTCAGGACCTTCATGGTGGTGCTTTACAAGGCCTCCTTCAGTTCGTGGCTTGCCTACAGGCTTTTTGTCAGGACTCCGTGGATCTCCATACCGAACATCCTGGCCGAAGAAGAGCTTTTCCCCGAATTTTTACAGAAGGAGGCTACTACCGAAAACATTTATCGCGGGCTGAAAGGGTATCTTGAGGACACCGGGCGCCAAAGCAGGACAAAAACCCTTATGGATCGGGCGGCTTTCGAGCTTGGGGAAAAAGGCGCCGTCAGGGATTGGGCAAGAGCGATCCTGGAGGAGACGGCGCTGTGAAACGAATCCTTGTTCTGACCAATGGACCGGGAGAGCTCTGGTGCTGGGTGCGTCCTCTCGTGCCCCTTTTGAAGAAAGCCGGATGCCATATTACCGTCAGAATGCTGCCATGCCAGTTTGCCACCGGTCATGAACACAGGGTGGCTTCCTTGCTCGGGGCGGATGAAGCGGTGCCGCCCGGCGGCTTTCTTTCGACATTGCGCGACCTCGGCAACTGTTCCAGCGACCTTGTCCTACAGATGGGCGGGGACCTGATTTACGGGCTCCGCGCGGCGGGCGGGCGTGTGCCCCTATTTTGTTATTCCTACGGCCGTAAGACTTTCATGTCGCGCACGGATCGTTTCATGACGGCATGGCCCCAGATGGTGCAAGAAGCGGCGGATTACGTGGGTGACCTTGTCGCCGATGCAATGAAAATGGATGAAGGCCCTTCGCCATGGTCCCGAAGGAAGAAATACCGGCTTGCCCTCTTCCCGGGAAGCCGGCCTTCCATTCGTGAAGTCTCCCTGCATTTCCTGAAAGAGGTCACTGAGTACCTTGACGGCAGCAAAATTTCCATCGAAACTCTCACGGTCATGTCGCCCTTTGCCGGGGAGGATGAATTCGAACGCTTTAAACGAGCCGGACTGAACCCGGTCAGGGTGGGAACAGGTGTCGTGCTGCAGGAAGCCGACCTTGCCCTGACGCAACCCGGAACGAATACTCTGGAATTGCTTCATGCGGGAGTTCCGGCCATCGTAGCCGTCCCTTTTTCCTTCCTGCGTCAGGTTCCTCTGTCGGGTATCATGGGAATGGTGGACAAAAACCTTCCCGGCGGAGCCGCCCTGAAAGAAAGATTTCTCAGGGTCGTTTCAGGAAATCGGGGCTTTTTGGCGTGGCCCAACAGGATCGCAGGACAGGAAATCATGTGGGAGATTAAAGGCGACGTTGAACCGAAAGACCTGTCTGAAGCGGTGCTGAAGCTTCTGGCGGATGATCGGAAACGGGCTTTCCAAAGGGAAAAGCTGCAAAAACTTTCCCACGGACCCGGGGCGGCGGAAAAAATACTTTCGCTGATTTCGAAAAGACTCGATATAGGATGATTACATGAAGAGGGAAAAAGGCATTTACGCAAGACTGCTTGCTTACGGAAAGCCTTATATACCGAGGCTTTTTTCGGCCATGGGATGCATGGTTCTGGCTTCGGCGTGCAACGTAGTGGCACCATGGCTTCTGAAAAACATCGTTGACGATGTCCTCATCAACAAGAACATGTTGATGCTCAATTTCCTTGTGTTTGGTCTCATCCTGCTTTACGTGGGGAAGAATGTCGCCTATTACGGCCAGCAGTACCTCATGAACTGGGTGGGCCAGAAGGTGGTCATGGATATCCGCCTGGAGCTGTACGACCATACCCAGCGGATGTCCCTGAAATACCTGTACGGGACCAGGGTCGGCGAGCTGATCTCGCGGATCACCAACGATGTGACCAAAGTCCAGGAGATGATCACGACCGTCGTGATCGATATGGTGGTCCAAAGCCTGAGCTTCGTCGGGATAATCGCCTTTCTGCTTTTCCTGAACTGGAAGCTCATGGTTCTCACCTTTGTTGTTCTCCCTGTGGCCGCCTGGGTGCTGGACAAGGCTTCGAAACGGCTGCGTGCCGTGGGACATGACATCCAGAGGAGGCTGGCTGATCTTTCCGCCACGGCCTATGAAGCGATCTCGGCAGTACGTATCGTGCGGTCTTTTGCTACCGAGGAACAGGAGTTCGCCCGGTTCCGGGAGCAGAACATGCTGCATTTCAAGGCCCTGATGAGGGGAACCCAGTTGAATGCCGCCCTGTCGGGGATTATTGAGGTTATCCTGGTTACGGCCCTTGCCCTCATCCTGTGGTTCGGCGGGCGTCTCGTCATAGACGGAGAGATGACCCCTGGCGAGCTTGTCGCTTTTTTGGGGTATCTGGCGCTTCTGGTGCAGCCCATTCGCGTTTTCTCCAGGGTTGTGGCGAGGATGCAGCAGGGCCTGGCCGCGGCGGACAGGATCTTCGAAATCATCGATACCCAAAGCGAGGTGGTGCCTCCGAAAGATCCTGTCTACCTCACGGATATCACCGGCCGGATAGATTTCGACGGAGTCTTTTTCTCTTACCGGGATGAGAACTGGGTGTTGAAGGATGTGCATATCTCCGTGTCTCCCGGAGAAAAGGTGGCCCTCGTGGGGCCGACTGGAGCCGGCAAATCGACACTGGCCGACATGATCCCGCGGTTTTATGACCCGCAGCGTGGAGCCGTCCTCATCGACGGGGTCGACGTGAAACGCCTAGATTTCAAGACCCTCCGGCGCCAGATTGGAATCGTCCCCCAAGACCCCGTGCTTCTCAAGGGGACCATTGCCTTCAACATAGCCTACGGACTCGAAGATCCGGAAGAAGAGGTCATCAAAAAAGCCGCGAAGGTGGCCGGTATTCACCGTTTCATTGAGAGCCTCCCCGAAGGATACGAAACGGAAGTCGGCGAGCGGGGGGTGACCCTGAGCGGCGGGCAGCGCCAGCGGCTGGCAATCGCCCGGGCCATCGTTAGGAACCCCAGGATTCTCATCCTCGATGAAGCCACGTCATCCCTGGATGCCGCCGTGGAGCAGGAGATCCAGGAAGCCATGCAGAAAGCCATGAGGGGCAGGACCTCCATCATCATAGCCCACAGGCTCTCGACCGTCAGGGAGGCGGACCGAATCCTCGTGCTGGACAAGGGCATGGTCGTGGAAGAAGGGTCCCACGAAGAGTTACGCAAGGCCGGCGGGCTCTACGCAAGGCTTTGCACGCTTCAGTTTGGTGGTGCTGATGCACGGACTTCTGGATAGCTACCTGAAATTCATCCGCGGAGAAGGAGGTACCCCTGCGTGGCATGTCCTGGCTCCTCTCACCTGGATTGCATCCGCGGCGGTTTCCCTTCGAACCGCCTTTTACGATCACGGGGTCAGGGTTACCGTGGAACCGACCCTTCCGGTGATTAGCGTCGGGAACCTGACCCATGGGGGGACGAACAAGACGCCCTTCGTGGAGCTTTTGGCCCGAATTGTCAGTGGGGCCGGCATCAGGGCGGGGATTGTCTCGAGAGGATACGGGAAGAAGGGCCGGGCCGCCCGTCTCATACGCGGCGGCGATGCGCCGGACAAGAGGGCCGTCGGGGATGAGGCGGCGCTTATGTCACGGAAGCTGCCGGATTGCCCCGTGTGTGTCTCCCCCGACCGGCTGGAGGGAGTACGACGACTGGCGGCCGAGGGGGCCGAAATAGCCCTGGCCGATGACGCGTTCCAGCACAGAAGGCTGGGCCGGGACGCCGATATCGTGCTTGTGGACGCCACCTGCCCGTGGGGCAACGGGCGCATTTTCCCCCTCGGCATGCTCAGGGAAAAGCCCCGGGCTCTCAGGCGTGCCCACCTGGTTGTCATCACCAAGTCAGACCAGGTGGCGCCGGCAAAACTCGAGGCGCTCAAGGAAGAACTTGCCTCCCTGTGTGGGAAGAAACCGGTGTTTGCCGCAGGACTCGCCCTGAAATGGTGGGCTCGATGGGATGGCACCTGGGAAGATAACTGTCCCGCCCCAAAAGGGGAGACCGTCGCCTTTTCCGCCATCGGGAATCCCCGAAGCTTCCAGTCCTTTCTTGAAGGCCAGGGGGTCCAGCCCCGACGTCATGTCAGGTTCCGGGACCACCATGCCTATTCGTCGAAAGACATGGACCGCGTAGTGGGGATATGCCGGGAAACCGGTGCCGACTGTCTCGTTTGCACCGAAAAGGATGTCTATAATATTCCCCAGGGATGGGCTCCGCCGGTGCCGCTTTTTGTCCCCGTGGTGGAAACTGTCCTTCACGAGGAGGCCAGGTTTCTCGAGGCCCTTGCCGGGATACTGCGTCCCAAGGTTGTGGTGGCATCGAACGGGTACGGTGAAGACGCCATTGGAGTGCTCCTCGCGGAAAAGCTGAAAAGGCGGTTTCCGGGAATAAACGTCAGCGGGTTCCCGCTGGTGGGAACGGGGAAGGCCTATGCCGTCCGGAACTTCCCCGTCGTGTCTCCGCCTTCGGACACGCCCAGCGAGGGCGTGATCAAGTATCGCCTGAAAGACCTTCTGAGAGACCTCAGGCACGGGCTTTTGAAGCAAATCACGAAGCAGGCCAGGGCATGGGACCGCCTTCGCGGCCGTATACGAACCGTCATGTGTATCGGCGATGTATACCTTCTGCTGCACACCCTATGGGGCCAGGGGACCTCCCCTGTACTTGTGGCGACGGCCAAGACGGTTCTCCACAAGGGGCACTGGCGTCTGGAACACGCCATACTCCGAAGGCGGTGCCGCCGCGTCTGGACCAGGGATGCCCAGACCAGGGACGAAATGATACGGCGCGGCGTGGACGCAGCCTATACTGGCAACCCGATAATGGACCTCGCACGGGATAATAAGGGAGAGAAGGAATATTTCGCCGGAAGCGCCCGGCGGGCGAAAGTGCTCCTTTTGCCGGGAAGCCGGGAACGGGCCTACGAGGACATCAGGCTCCTGCTTGCAGCTGCAAGGCTGCTCTGGGAGCGTGAAAAGGCGTCCTTCGTCATGGTCCTGGCCGCCACCCTTGACAGAAAACGCCTCCTTGACAGTTGTCCGGAATGGGATTTTGTCGAGGCAGGACGAATCGCCCATCAGGACGGGAAGCCGGATATCGTGGTGACGGGCGATGAGGTGGCCGAAGTCGCACGTGGGGCGGACCTCGTCCTCGGCCTCGGCGGGACGGCGAACCAGATCTGCGCAGGTCTAGGCATCCCTGTCGTTTCGGTTCTCGAAAAGGGGAAACTGGTGCAAAAAAAGCTCCTGCAGGATGCGGAGAGTCTTGTTGATCCCTCACCAGAGGCTCTTGCGGCTGAAGCCGGAGAGATCCTGAGGACGCCCGAAAAGCGAAGACTGATGTCAAAGGCCGGCAGAGCCAGGATGGGCCCGTCGGGTGCTTTGGACAGCGTTGTCCAGTATGCCGCCACTGAACTTGGCTGGGACCTAAGGACACGGGTCTGGCAAAGATTGGCGGCCGAATGGGGAAACAATAAGGGAGGCTGCTGATGCCATGAAAACTCTCGCGGTGATACCCGCACGCTACGGAAGCACCCGACTGCCGGGCAAGCCCCTTGTGTCGGCGGGCGGCGTTCCGCTCGTCACTCGAGTGTTCCGGCAGGTGGCCCGTTGCAGGAAGGTGGACCGGATCGTTGTGGGCACCGATGATGCGGGCATAGAAAAGGTCATGCGCAGTGAAGGTGCCGAGGTGATGATGACGCCGAGGGACCTTCCAAGCGGCGGGGACAGGGTGGCCTGGGTGGCTGCGCGGATACCGGAAGCGGAAATCGTCCTGAACGTGCAGGTCGATGATCCCCTCGTGGGGCCGGACATGATCGATCCCCTTGTTGAAAGTCTTGAATCCGATTCCGGGTGCGGCCTGGCTGTGTTGGCCAAACAGATCGAGGACCAGGCTGAGATCACCGACTCGAACATCGTGAAAATGGTCTTCGACGGCGATATGCGGGCGCTGTATTTCAGCCGCTCGGCCATTCCCTATCCGCGAAATCCAGGCGCCGTCTACTATAAGCACATTGGTCCTTACGCCTACAGGAGGGATCTGTTGCTTGCCTTTGCCCGCTGGGATCCCACGCCCCTCGAAAAGATCGAGAGCCTTGAGATGCTGAGGATACTCGAGAAAGGCCACAACATCAGGTGCGTGAAGACAGAGCGGGACACCATAGAAATCGATACGCCGGAGGATGTGGCGCGCCTGGAAGCCTGGCTCCGGGAACATGGAGATGATGTGAAATGAGCAGGACCTTTGCCCTGAACGATATTGTGATCGGTGACGGAAGACTGGTCGTTGTCTCCGGTCCGTGCGTCCTGGAAAGCCTGGACCTGGCGCTGACCGTCGCCGCAAAGGCGAAATCGGCGTGCAAGGCCCTGGGTCTCGACTATATCTTCAAGTCCTCTTTCGACAAGGCTAACCGGACCTCCATTCACAGCTACAGGGGGCCCGGCCTCGAAAAGGGGCTCCAGTGGCTCGCGGAGGTCAAGGAAAAGACGGGCTGTCCCGTACTGACGGACATTCACGAGCCCTGGCAGGCGGCGCCGGTGGCGGAGGTCGCCGACGTCCTCCAGATTCCGGCCTTTTTGTGTCGCCAGACGGACCTGCTCGTCGCGGCGGCAAAGACAAACAGGGTGATCAATATCAAGAAGGGCCAGTTCCTGGCGCCGAAGGACATGGCCCAGGCCGCGGGCAAATGCCGGGAGGCGGGAAACGCCAAGGTCCTGCTCTGTGAACGGGGGAGCACCTTCGGGTATGGTCAGCTCGTGGTGGACATGAGGTCCCTGCCTTTGATGCGCAGCCTGGGGTATCCTGTCATGTTCGACGCGACCCATAGCGTCCAGATGCCTGGGGGCCAGGGGGCGAAAAGCGGGGGTGACCGCCGGTTCGTCCTCCCTCTGGCAAGGGCGGCGGTGGCCGTCGGGATCGATGCCCTGTTTCTGGAAACCCATCCCGAGCCCGACAAGGCGAAAAGCGACGGCCCCAACATGGTACCGCTGGACGAACTACCCCGCCTGCTCAAACAGGTGGCTGCCGTACATGAAACCGCCCGGGCCATCGGGTTCGTCGAGCTTCCCGACGAGGAGGCCCGATGATGTTCTGCCTGCCGAGAGAACGCGAAAGCCGGGATCTTCAGGACGAGCACCTGCTAAAGACGGGGAAGCGGATTCTTGAAATGGAAGCCCGGGAGCTCGTCAAGGCCGCGGAAAGGCTCGGCGGCGAGCTCGTCGAGGCCGCACGGCTGGTCCATGCCTGCAAGGGGCGCGTGGTCATCGTGGGGATGGGCAAGTCGGGCCTCATCGGCAGGAAGATTGCCGCGACCCTGGCGTCTTTGGGTACTCCTTCTTTCTTTTTGCATGCCGCCGAGGCCTCCCATGGCGACCTCGGCATGGTCTGCAGGGAGGACGTGGGGATTTTTATCTCCAACAGCGGGAAAACCCGGGAGGTCATCGAGGTGTTGCCCTATTTCCGGCGGATCGGCGCGCCCGTTATCGCCATGGCTGGTGATCCTTCCTCGAGGCTCGCGAAAGAAGCGGATCTTTTCATCAATACCGGTGTGGAAAAAGAAGCGGACCCCCTGGGCCTTGCTCCAACCACGAGCACCACGCTGCAGCTCGCCGTGGGCGACGCCCTGGCGTGCATGGTGACGGAGCTCCGGGGGCTGCACAAGGAGGATTTCGCCCTCTTTCATCCCGGTGGAAGCCTCGGGAAAAGGCTCCTTCTGCGGATCCGTGACGTGATGGGGACCGACGACAGGATCCCCAGGGTAGGTACCGGAGCCAGCGTCAGGGAGGCCCTGTTCGAGATCACCAGCAAAGGCTACGGGGCGACGGCCATCGTCGACGAAGGGCAGCAGATCAGGGGAATCTTCACCGACGGCGACCTGAGGCGACTTCTCGAGGACAGGGGAGTGGAAGGACTCGACCTTCCCATCACCGACGTCATGACGCCGAACCCTTTGACCATCGCGCCGGGGAAGCTCGCCGCCGAGGCGATCCACATCATGGAGGAAAAGGAAATATCCTGTCTGCTCGTCGAGGATCAAAGCAGGCTATGTGGTGTCCTTCACATCCACGAACTCCTGAAAGCCGGGGTGGCCTAGACTGAACAAAAAGGTATACGGACTGCTGACGAGCCTTTTTTACATAGCTGCATTTCCGTACCTGGCCGTCCGGTACCGCAAGGGTTTTTTGCAGCGGATGGGCCTGTATTCCCCGTCCGATCTGGCGGGTCTTTGGGGCAAACCCGGACGTCCCCTGTGGGTTCATGCCGTGTCCGTGGGCGAGGTGCAGGCGGCCTTCCCGCTTGTGAGGGAGATCAGAAAAGACTGGGAGAGCGGTCTCTTACTGACGACTATAACGCCGACGGGCAGATCCATGGCGGAACGGCTCATCGGGAGGGATGCCGATACCATGGCCTATTATCCCTGGGACGTTCCCTGGGTGGTTTCCCGCGCCGTCAACAGGCTGCATCCCGCCGCGTATATAACCGTGGAAACGGAGATCTGGCCGGGCCTGCTCTCGAAGCTTTCTCGAAAGGGCGTGCCGGCCTTTATCGCCAACGGGAGGTTTTCCGAGAGGGCCTTCGCAAAGGCCTTGCGCGCGCGGGATTTCTGGCTAGATGTCCTGAACTGTTTCAGGAAAATCATCGTGAAAGGCGAAGAAGATGCCTCGCGGCTCAGGGAACTTGGCCTCCCCGATGGCAAGGTGTCGGTAACGGGGGACTGTAAGGTGGATGCCTTGCTACTGCGGCGGAAGGCAGCCGACCTCGAAGGGCTCAAGGCCAGGCTCAACGGCTCGGGCCTTCCCGTGCTGGTCGCGGGAAGCACCCACGAAGGCGAGGAAAAAGTCGTGCTCGATGCATACCGGCGCGTCCGGGAATCGGGCCGGAAGGCCCGGCTTGTGATCGCTCCCCGTCACACGGAGCGGGCTCCGCGCGTGATGGAGGAGGCGCGGAAGGAGAGCGACGCCACGGCCCTTTTGTCGAGCCTTCGAGAGGACTGGGAAATCCTTGTGGTCGACGAGATGGGCGTGCTCTTTGACCTTTATGGTTTTGCAAAAGCGGCCTTTATCGGAGGAAGCCTCGTTCCCAAAGGCGGCCAGAATATCCTAGAGCCTGCCGCCTGGGGGGTTCCCGTGCAGCACGGGCCTCACATGGAGGACTTTTTGTCGGCGGCGAAAGAACTAGATCGACGGGATGCCGCGCGAACGGTCAAAACGGCCGAAGAACTTGCGCAAAGCTGGATTGATATACTGGATGATGAAAAGACCGCAGAAAGAGGACAGGGTGGAAGGCGGTACGTAGAAGAACTCGGAGGTTCCGCCGCCCGATCCTGGGAGATTATCAGGCAAAATTTGCCGGACAGGGAGTGAGCATGAATGGCTTTTGAAATGTTTATGGCCGGGCGGGTCCGCTTTGGGTGCGGGGCCGTTGAATGGTTGGGTGAAACCGCGAAAAAGGCCGGCGGAAGCCGCGTCCTAGTGGTGACGGACCCGGTTTTGGAGGAGATGAAAACAGCGGAACGGATCGAGAAGATCCTGTCCGGCGCGGGGTTAAAGACGTGGATATTCGCCGACGTCGAGCCCGAGCCGTCCGTTGAGACCACCGACGCCGCGGCGGAGCTCGCCAGGGAAAAAAGATGCGACCTGATCGTGGGCCTGGGAGGCGGCAGTTCCATGGACGTGGCCAAGGCCGTGGGGGTTCTCGTGACCAACGAAGGCTCGGCGGCACGGTACCAGGGGCTCGGCCTGGTGGAAAAAGCGGGAGTCCCGACGATCATGATTCCCACCACGGCCGGAACGGGGTCGGAAGTGACCTTCACGGCCGTTTTGATCCGAAAGAGCGACGGTTTCAAAGGCGGCATCAACGACGAGAAACTCTTTCCGGACTACAGCATCCTCGACCCCGAACTGACGGTCACCATGCCGCCTCGCGTCACGGCGGCCACCGGGATGGACGCTTTGGCCCACGCCCTGGAAGCCTACACCAGCCGACAGGCCTCGCCCTTCAGCGACATGTTCGCCGAAGAGGCCATGATCCGGATCGGACGGTGGATCCGCGTGGCCACGCAAAACGGCCGTGACATCGAGGCAAGAAGCGAAATGATGCTGGCCGCCCTGTACGGCGGCGTGGCCCTGGCGAACGCCGGTGTCGGTGCCTGTCACGCCCTTTCCTATCCCCTTGGGGCGGTGTTTGGCGTCAGCCACGGGGTTGGCAACGCGCTTTTGATCCCCCACGTGGTACGCCACAACTGTCAGGCCAGCCCCGAACGCTATGCGGCGGCCGCTGAGCTTTTGGGGTATCCGCAAGATGAAAACGACCCCCTCCCCCTGAGGGCGGAGCTTTGTGCCGACGTGCTCGAGGAATTTGTCTTCGACCTGGATCTTCCGGCGACCCTTGATGACCTCGACGCCGGGATCACTCCGGACCATTTTGAGGAACTCGCGAAAAAAGCCATGGGTGTATCACGCCCCATGGAGAACAACCCGAGGGAAATGACCGAAAAAGACTGCGTGAACATCTACAGGGAGGCGATGGAATAATGCCGGGTTTTGAACTCTTTGACCAGAAGGAAATCGATGCCGTCACCGACGTGCTGAAGCGGAAAATCGTCCACAGGTATTCCTTCCAGGACATCCGGGAAGGGGTTTACCGGGTGGCCGAATTCGAACAGGCCGTGGCCGAAAAGATGGGGGCGAAGCACTGCCTTGCCGTCAGCAGCGGTTCGGCGTCGCTTTACGTGGCCATGAGGGCGTCGGGGGTGGGGCCCGGAGATGAAATCATCACCTCGCCTTTTACCTTTATCGCCAGCGTGGAAGCCATTCTCGAGTGCGGAGCGGTGCCGGTGC
>JBNGDE010000014.1:0-20861 GCA_049974925.1 Thermovirgaceae bacterium
CTATCAATCCTCGCCCGCTTCGTCTGTCTACCTATATTCTGCTGTCAAGTTGCGTAACGCAGCCCTTTTCCTCGGGGCGAAGGATATAATAGCGAGCCTTGCCGCCTGTGTCAACACCTACAAATAGACTGACTATTCTGCCAAAAAAGCCAGGTTGTTTTCACAGGCTTACATTACAAGGAACAATGTTCCGAAAACCTGAAATTCGCGAAAGTATATTGCTTTTCTCCTAAAAAAAGACAAGGTTTCCTTTTTCCTCTCACCGCACTGAATAAATCGTATTATGTATCCACAAGCTGTCGCGGGTCGTTTATTCTTCATCGTCAACGTCAAGTTCAAGGATTCCCTCTTCAAGGTCCAGCGCGCTGCCTCCGGAGGGAAGGCCCGTTTCTTCATCCTCGTCATCTTCCGGGGAAAGGATCAGGTCAAGTCCCTGGGCCACCTTGTTTTTTACTTCATTTGCGACCTCCTGCATCAGCTCAGGATGCTCCTTCAGGTAGGAAGCAACATTCTCCTTGCCCTGCCCGAGGGTCTCCCCCTTGTAGGCGAGCCAGGATCCCTTGCGAAGGATCACATCGTAATCCAAAGCCATATCAAGTACGGCCATTTCCTCGGGGACACCCCTGCCGTAAATGAGCGTCGCATGGGCCGTCCGGAAAGGGGGAGCCTGCTTGTTCTTCACGACCTTGATCCATAGTTCGTGCCCCAGGTTTTCATCCCCCCTGGTGACGCTTTTCCCCCTTTTCACCTCGACCCTCACGGAACTGTAGAACTTGAGGGCTCTCCCTCCCGTCGTTGTCTCCTGCGGTCCGCCGTACCCCATGGTCGAAATCTTTGCCCTGAGCTGGTTGATAAAAATAACGATGCACTTGCTCTTTGAAATCGAGGACGTGAGGCGTCTGAGAGCGTAAGACATGAGCCTCGCCTGGAGACCCACCTGACTGTCTCCGATTTTCCCGTCGATTTCGGCCTGGGGGGTCAGCGCCGCCACGGAGTCGACGACGATAACGTCTACGGCGCTGCTCCTGACGAGGGTTTCGAGAATATAGAGCGCCTGCTCTCCACTGTCGGGCTGTGCGAGGTAGAGAGAATCGATTTTGACGCCCATGGAATGGGCCAAGCGCGGGTCGAGTGCATGTTCGGCATCGATAAAGGCCGCAATGCCTCCAGCCTTCTGGGCTTCGGCTATAGCATGAAGGGCAAGGGTTGTCTTGCCGCTTCCCTCGGGTCCGAAAATTTCGATGATCCTGCCTCGCGGGTATCCCCCGATGCCAAGGGCGATATCGAGCGGAAGAACACCGCTCGGGATCACGTCCACAACCTCTCCGACTCCTTCACCGAGGCGCATAATCGCCCCGTCACCGAACTTGCTCTTTATATCTGATACTGCCTGCTCGAGAACGTCTTCCCTCGTCATGGAATTTTTCCGCTTCGCCATTTAATCACCCACCTCCGTGGTATTGAGCAGATATCGGGCCAACGGCGTGTAGACCGGCCCTTCAGGATACAAATCACTTTGCATGAGCGTGACATACCGAACGGTCCACTGCCCCTGCCCTGCATTCCCCTCATTGAGCTCTCTCATCAACTGGACCGGAAGTTCGGAAGGCGTCTTGATCCTGGCAATAGTGACATGGGGGTGGAAAGGGCGCTTCTCCCGCTCAAGCCCGACGGCGGCACCGGCTTTCTCGACAATCTCAAAAAGCCTGAAAAGCTGGTCCTCATCCTGTCCAAGGCCAACCCAGAGGACTCTTGGCTGCCGCCATCCCGGGAAGGCTCCAACACCCGACAGCTCGAGATCGAAAGGCAAGACCTTCGCCGTCGCGAAGGCCTGTTCCATGGCCGCCTGAAGCTTGATGAGCCGCTTCGGCTCGATCTCGCCGCAAAATTTCAGGGTAATATGCAAGGCCTCGTCTTCGACCCAGCGGATCCTCGGGGCAAGTGATCGTAAACGGCCCAGCCAGGCCCCCAGAGTCTTCCGGACGCCCGGCTCGATTTCAACGCAAATAAAGCAGCGTACCCTCTCATCCATAGATCAGGTCCTCCCAAGCTCCCTCCAGAGTTTCTCAAGACCGAAGGCGACGGTCCACCTTCTTATGCTGGCCCTGTCGCCGTGGAACCTCTTTGTCCACGTGGAAAGACCGCTCAAAGACCTGATGGCAAAACACACCGTCCCCACAGGTTTTTCCGGCGTGGCGCCTCCGGGGCCTGCGATCCCTGTGACGGAAAGACTACAGGGCGCACCAAAGACACGCGCCGCACCTTCGGCCATCGCTCCGGCACATTCCTCGCTCACGGCCCCGTATTCATCAAGGACTCCGCGGGACACCCCGAGCAGGGATATTTTCGCCTCATTGTCGTAACAAACGGCGCTTCCGGCAAAAACGGACGAAACACCAGGGATATCCGTGAGGGCCGCCCCGATCAGTCCACCGGAACAGGATTCAGCCAGGGCTATCTTCGTTTTCACTCGAGATGCCTCGAGATAAACCGCCTCGGCGAGCGAAGCGGCTCCGGTGGGGAGGATATCCCCCGGAACCAAGACTCCGATCTTGCACGCCGCTTCGTCAACCGCTTCTGGGAAACCGAAAATGGAAACAGTCACACAATTTGGAGACGGTAAAATCGAGATGGTAAGGGAATCATCTTCAAGAACCGGTTCAATCCGGGTTTTCAACCTGCTCTCAGGCCAGCCTGCGACCCTGATCACCCTTTGGATCTTGCCGCTTGAGACAAGACGGGGCAACAATTCCTTTTCGGCGAGGGCCTGAAACTCCCATGGAACACCCGGGAAGGCATAGATTGCCGTCCCGTCCATCTCGGCCCTGATCGCAATCGCGGATCCCTGGGGATTGTAAAGGGCTTCCGCAGAAGCGGGAACCATAGCCTGCTTGTTCGCCGACTCTTCAAGGATGCGCCGTATCTTTCCATGGTATCGGGACAGCACCCTCGCGTAAACATCATCTCTTCTGACCAGGGGGCGCCCCAAAAGGCGCGAAAGGGCATCCCTGGTCCTGTCGTCGTGAGTCGGTCCCAGCCCCCCCGAAAGGACAATAACGTCCGTCTTGCCGACCCAGGATCCGACAATACTGACAAGGGCATCCTCGTCGTCAGGGGCAATCTGCACCGAGAGGATTCTCCATCCAAGGGACGTCAGCTGCGAGGCGAGCCAGGCGCAATTCCCCTCACGACCGCTTCCGGAGAGCAATTCATCCCCTACTGCAATGAGAACCGCTTCATGAGCCACTGGCATAACACCTGCTTTTTGTCAAAAGTACCTTTCATAAACGGCAACAATGCCTCCTGCCAGAAAAAGCCACTCCACGGCGCGGACAATCACGTTAGCGTACACGCCGGCCACAACATCATCAGCCATGATCCCGAAACCGCCGGGCAGCTTCTCCGCCGTGTTCACGGGGAACGGCTTGATGATGTCAAAAACCCTGAACAAAAAAAGTGCGGGCAGGCCTAGCCCCGGAGATAGGCCCGTCACAGCGATCCATGTTCCGATGACTTCGTCGATGACAACCTCCGAAGGGTCCTCCCTGTTTTTCCCGAGGGAGTACCGGCCAGATGTAAAAACACCCAGAAAGCCAAGAAGCCCGGCCATCCAGATCGGAACCGGGTACAAAAGATACACGACAAACGCCGCCGCCGATGCGACGGTGCCCGGCATATTCGTCAGAAACCCTATTCCAAGGCAGGTGCTGTAATGTCTGTAGAAGGCCTCAGGATTCATCGCAGGCCGTTTCCCCTTCAAGGTCATGCTCGTAGCTTTCCGTGATATCCACTCCCACGAAGGTACCGGGAACACACCGGTAACCGTTTTTGATCTCGACGATTCCGTCAACCTCAGGTGCATCCCGGAAGGACCGTCCCCAGGCCGACCCTTCCGGTCCTCCGTCGACCCCTTCGACCAGGACCCGCAGACACCGTCCCACGAAACGACGCTGCCTTTTCCATGATATTTCCTCCTGAACCTCCAGGATTTCCTCCGCCCTTTTCCGCCTCACCTCTTCGGGAACCGAAGGAGAAAGCAGCGCAGCAACGGTGCCCTCTTCTTCGGAATAAGGAAACACGCCGACCCTGTCGAGCTCAAGGTCTTCGAGAAAATCCACCAGTTTCAGGAACTGTTTTTCCGTTTCCCCCGGGAAACCCGTAATAATGGTGGTCCTGAGGGCGAAATCCTCGTCGGCGGAACGGGCCCATTCAAAGGGCTTCCGGATTTCATCCTCCGAAACCTGTCCCCTGTTCATGGCCTCGAGGATCCTGCCGTCCACGTGCTGTACCGGAATATCCAGGTAATTCAGGATAACGGGGCTTTTCGCAATGGTTTCAACCAGTCTTTTTGTCACCCGCACCGGGTGCAGGTAAAGAAGCCTTATCCAGATATCCCGTCCCGAAAGTGCCTCCTCAAGGCGCGGTAGTAGTTCCGTCAGTGCAGGCTTTCCGTACACGTCCATGCCCCAGGCGGTCAGGTCCTGGCCGACAAGGCAGATTTCCCGGGCCCCTGAGTCGGCAAGCCTGAGCGCATCCCCCAGAATATCCCCTTCACTGCGGCTTTTCAGCCTTCCCCTGATTGAGGGAATTGTGCAGTAACTGCACCTGTTGTTACAGCCTTCTGCTATTTTCAGATATCGTGACCAGGAGGATTCACCGGGCAGAAGGGCATTCCCTGCGTCTTGGGGCTTGCCTCCGAGAGATTGAACGACCTTTTCGGCCTCATCGGCTCCCGCCCAGAAATCGACGGAGGGGAATTCCCGTTTGAGGGGCTCCCCGTAACGGTTCACCAGGCACCCGACGACGCCGATTTTCTCGAGATTACCACTTTTCTTGAGGTGTTCCAGATCAAAGACCGCATAAAGACTTTCTTCGACGGCAGAGACAATGAAACCGCAGGTGTTCACCAATCCGATTTCCGCCTGTTTCACGTCTTCGACAAGCTCGATTCCTGCGGCCTCCAGCATGCCGGCAAGCCGTTCGCTGTCCACCTGGTTTTTGGCACATCCGAGGGTGAGAAGAAAAACTTTCATGGGGACCTACAACCTGTTTATCGAGCCGTCGGGAAGATATTCCAGGGTCAGGACCTCTCCATTGCCCCCGACTCTCCCGAGAGACCTGCCGTTCCACGAATGGGTGACGCCACCCGCATTTCCATAACGTATTCTCGTGGCGGAATCGACGGTGATTTCCCTCACGTCTCCATTCTGGAGCGTCCCCTGATATGTGATGTCTCCATTTTTCGTTACCCTGATCCAACAAGGCGCAGAAGCCCGAATGACCAGATTTCCCTCAAAGACGGCTTCCGCTTCGTGAGAAGCTTCAGGCTCCCGGCTGCCGGGCAGCCAGGTCATGTCAGAATCCGGAGAAACCGGCACCGCGGCCTCGTGGAAAGAACCAACCGGTGCAAGTTCAGGCCTTTGGTCTTTTATACCTTCCTGTACCGCTTCTTCGGTCTCCTGTTCCCTTTCCCCGGTTGCCTCCGTCTCCGTCGCAACAGATTGAGCCTCCCGGAAGTCGTCTTCCGATTGCACCGCAGGTCCCGTCACTGGAGGAGTTCCCCTTTGTGCAACCAGATCATCCCGCTGGCCCCATATGATGAAAAGCGAAACACCGATGACGGCAAAGAGAATCGCGTAGAGCCACCACCTGGAGGTCTTCTGGAATCCTTTCTGGGGGGGCATGTAATTAACGAGCGATGCGGTCTGGACTGCTTCGACATCGGTTTTCATGAGGCTTTCGAATTCGGGGTAGAGATCCTCTGCGTCGACGCATGCCAGGTAGTTTTTGATAAACCCTTTGGAAAAGACAAGCCCCGGCAGTTTATCGATATCTCCCGCTTCTATCGCTTCGAGGAACCTTTTGTGGATTTTCGTAGCCCTGGAAATCTCTTCCAGGGACAGGCCTTTCGCCTCTCGCCGCTGCCTTGCCTGTTCACAAAGATCCGCAAGGGTTTTCTCTCGGTCTTTCAATCGCAAATCGCCTCCAATGCGCGCTTCTTCAGCGCCCTCACCATATCAGCAGGCTGTTTTGAACCGAATACGGCACTTCCCGCGACGAAAATATCCGTCCCTGCGCAAAGGGCATCCTGAACGGTATCAAGGCCAATGCCCCCGTCCATTTCGATGAGATACGCAAGATTCCAGGCAACTCTCCATCTCGCGAGGGACCTGGTTTTCTCGAGTGTCTTAGGGATAAACATCTGCCCCCCGAAACCCGGATTGACAGACATGACGAGGACAAGCTCCACCATATGCAGGACAGGTTTGAGCCATTCCACGGGGGTTCCGGGATTGAGAGTAATCCCCGGCCTGCAGCCTTCGTTTCTGATCATCTCCAAAGCCCTGTGAATGTGATGGGTGGCCTCCACGTGAATCGTGAGATAATTCGCCCCTGCCGCGGCGAAGGCTCCAATGAATCTTTCAGGAGACTCGACCATGAGGTGGACGTCGAGAACCGCGTCGGTCCATGCGCTGCGCAAGGCGCGGACCAGTTCCGGCCCGTAGGAAAGGTTCGGCACGAAATGGCCGTCCATAATATCCAGGTGAAGCCAGTCCGTTTCTCCTTTCAGCGACTCCACCGCCTCGCCGATCGCAAGCGGCGGTGCGGAAAGCAATGAAGGTGCGATGACAGGATCTTTTGAACGCGTCATCTGTATCGGTCCTGCCATACGAATTCTCCACCGAGATAAATCGTGACGGCAGCCTCTCCCGCATAGGGCGCATCCAGAAGAATGTACTCTCCGCTTCGTGCCTGCCTGTCCAGCAATGTCCGCGTCCCGTTGTCATCAATGATCTCGACACGCACATTCATGGGACGTGCAAGCGGCGGCACCTGGTAACGGATCTTTGCCGTCTTGGTCTGTTCTTTCTGCCGGGGTTGCGGGGGTTGCGCGCTCTCCCCCGGTTTTTGCTCCTCCCCGGTCCCTTGCGGCCTTTGAGCCTCTTGATCCTGAGCAGGCTTCGTCTTTGGCTTGCTTTGCTCCTCCGGCTGCTTCTTCAGCCATTCGTCCAGAGGGGATGGTGCCGGTGCCGGTCTTCCGTTGGAAGGCTCCTCTTCCGGCGTCTGCACAACCGCTCCGTCCTGCCTGTCCGTTTGTTGTTTTCCTTTTGCTGCTTCTTCTGTCGCCTCTTCGGTTTGTTCCGGTTTCTTCGACGTCGCCACTACGAGCGTTACCGGCTGTCCCTCGGACAACGTCTCCCCCGGTCTCGGCTGCGTGTTCATCACCATTCCCGGCGGTGTCATCACGGTGTATTCGTATCTGACCCCTCCAACCCGAAGACCACTCTGTCCGATGATCTGGCGGGCCACGTTCTCACTCCGGTCAAGCACGTTCGGAACGGGAATCCTCCCGTCGACCCGCGGAGTTCCGAGGCTCACAAGAAGATCGATTCGTCTGTTTTCGGGCACCATGGCTGGAGCGGCAGGACTCTGTGCGATAATCACCCCGGGAGGCCTCTCATCGCTGTGGATACGCACCACGTCACCGATTTCGAACCCTTTCTCGTCCAGGTGCGCAACGGATTGCCCGTATTCCATACCCCTGACGTCGGGCACGGGCCGCCGTTTGCCCCCCTTGCTCACTTTGAGTACGATAACCTTTCCCTTCTTGATTGTTGTCCCCGTTTCGGGCCACTGGGAAACGATCGTGCCCGAGGGAAGAAGGGATTCGACCTCATCAATCCGCACGAGCAGGCCCATCTTTTCCGTCACCGACACGGCATCAACCACGTTCATACCCTCCAACCTGGGCACTGCTACGTCCCGGAAACCAAAGAAAATGGAGTAAAAGGCAAACGCTCCCGAACCGACAATGACCAAAAGGGTTATCAGGAGGGTCACGCGGAACATTTTTTTCATTATTCTGTCCTCCTAGTCGCGCTTCATCAAAACCGTGAGAAAAAAGCCGTCATGCCAAGGAAGCGTCGGCCAGAGATAATATCCCCAGGGTCTTCCCCGATGGACATTATGATAGTTGCTGGGAAGGGGCATTTCAACAACACTCGGCCTGCTGCCAAGAGTCTCGGCCACAACTCTTTCGTTTTCGTCTCGGAGGATGCTGCAGGTGGAATAAACGACAACCCCACCGGAGGCCACAAGATCAAGAGCCCTGGAAAGGAGCTTTCCCTGCAGGAAGGTGAGTTCCCTCAGTCTTTCCGGTTTCTGTCTGAGTTTCGCATCGGGATGACGCGCCCATGTCCCGCTTCCCGAGCACGGAGCATCGACAAAGATCAGACGTGGAGAGCTTTGCGGTTCAAGGTCGAGGGCGTCACCCTTTCGAAAGGTAACCTTTTCTCCGTCGAGCCCGAGACGTTTCATTTCCCGTTTTGCGGCTTCAAGGCGGGAGGGAGAAAGTTCCCAGGCCTCGAGTTCGATCCCCGGAATGTTCTGCACGATCTGCCCTGTCTTGACGCCTCTGCCACAACACATTTCGAGAAGGGACCCAGTCTCATAAAAGGAGGAAACGATTTCACCGACCACCATGGATGATTCCGTCTGGGGCGTCACACGACCTTCCCGAAAGCCAGGCAGTCCCGGCGGGAAGGCGGAAGAGGCCATCCGTACTGATTTCCCCAGGTGCGGTGATGGCCACGCGTGAAAACCGGCTTCTGCAAGCTTTCCCGACACATCCACCCCATCGACGCCTGGAGAAAGACGAAGGGACATATAGGTCTTCATGGCCATGAGGCGAAGCAACCGACGGGCTTCGTCCCTGCCCCAGTTATCGGAAAGGCAGGTTCCGACCCATCCGGGAACACCTCCATAGAGACTCTGGTCACGGAGCGACCGGCTTTTTGAGATCCCGTCTACAACCTGCTTCCCTCGCTTCGCCGCTTTCCGGAGCACGGCGTTCACCATTCTGGTCTCCCCGGAAAAGCCGTTTTTTTTGACGGCCTCCACCAGGGCATTGACCAGCACCTGCGGAGCAAAACTACGCAATTCAATGAGCCCGGCGATTCCAAGCACGAGCGCGTCACCGGCAAAAGGGGAAACCGCGCCAAGGGGCCTGCCCGAAAAACGTACGGCGAGGCTTTTCCATAGCGGCGCCCGGCGAAGTCCCGCATATACGAGCGATGTTGCCAGGATTCTCTCGGTTTGAGGAAGGTTTTCGGTTTTTTTTCGGATTGCCTCGCTGGCAAAGGCCCCCCTCATGACATCACGCCAGATAAGCAGAGCCGCTTCTATACCCCCCATGGATGCACGACCTCCACTTTCGCAGGTTCCCCGCGAACCCTGGTCCGGATAAAAATCTCTCCGGGCACCGCGACCCGCATGCCCAGGGTTCTCATCCACCTGTTTCTGCCTTCGATCCCCACGATTTCGACACCCTCGAGGTCGGTGCTCGTGGTAAGATACATCTGGGCATAACGTCCCGCCCAGGGTCCAAGAACCCATGAAGCCCCAAGAGCGAGAACGACTGTCACTATGCTGAGCGATCCCGTGAGGAAAAGGAACAGGATGAACAATGCCGACATCAGGGTGTTAACGGTCACAATCGTTGTTCCACACCTCTCATGAAGGGCCAGCTCCTTTTCTCCCATTTTGAGCCTCTCCAGCGCTTCCCCGGCGGCGCCAAGAGCTATCTCGCCGGGAATCGGCCCGTTTACAGTGAACCCGTCTTCTGACGCCAGACCGGACATCATGGGGATCCCATACTTTTCCTCGATGACGTTGATTGTGCCGTGTTCGAGGGCATGGTTCCTTCGAACCCTTTTGTTTGAGAGAACCCTGAAGAGCTCTTTCGGGCCGATGACGAGCCACACAAGGGAGTGGGCAGCAAACCCGAGCGGCACGAGCAGAAGCAAAAAGACAAAAAGCCCGAGAAAAACCAATCCGAGCCAGGGCATCATAAAAAGCAGTATCAGTGCAACGAGAAGCAATGGCATAAACGCAAGTCCCTCCTGGAATCAGGCCTGAGTCACTCTTCTAAAGAAACAGGGTGGCCTGTGCCACCCTGTCGTCGAAGGATCGTCGTTACACCGGGCTTTTGCGAAAAACATGAAGATCAATCGTTTCTCATCCCGCGCAACATAAGGAGTCGCACCAGCTGGAACGCCGCCATGACCGTGGCAGCAACGTAGGTCAATGCCGCGGCGTTGAGAACCGCCCTCGCGCCTTTCATCTCGTCTGCTGCGAGAATTCCCGTGTTGTCAAGGATCCTCAGCGCCCTCTCGCTTGCATTATATTCCACAGGAAGCGTCACCAGGTGGAACAAAAGAACTCCGAGGAAAAAGAGGATCCCCAGGTCCATCAAAAAGGGGGTTCCGAAAAGGAACCCGATGAAAAAGAGCGGGAAGGCCAACCCGGATCCCAAGCTTACCACCGGAACGATGGAGTTCCGAAGTTTTAACGGCGCATAGGCTTCCGCATCCTGGAGGGCGTGCCCAGCCTCGTGGGCGGCGACTCCGATAGCCGCGATGCTTGGGCTGTTGTAAACGGTTTCGGAAAGGCGAAGGGTCTTCGCCTTCGGGTCATAATGGTCTGTCAGGGATCCAGCGGTCCGCTCAACGGGGATGTTTCGCAACCCGTTTACGTCGAGAATCCTCCGCGCCACATCCTTTGCCGTCAGTCCTCTTCTTGCGGCAATCCTGCTGTACCGGTCATAGGTCCCCTTGACTTTCATCTGCGCCCATCCGGCAAGAATCAGAGCCGGAATCAGAAGAAGGAAAGTCGGGTCAAAAAAGAAGGGATATAACATCCCCTCACCCCCTCTTTCGATTTCGTGGGCTCACCCCGAAAAGGGGAAAGCTTCTCTTGTCGAGTGTCGAGGACATTTTACACGATCGGGCGAGGTAAATCAATATTGGTCAAATTCTCCCGTAAAACTCGGACATCGCCCTGACGACACGCTCCTGCTCTTCAGCCAAAAGCTCAGGAAACATGGGAAGCGCCAGCGTCTCGCGGGCAAGGGCCTCAGAAACGGGGAAATCACCCGGCCCGTAACCCAAAAAGGCAAAACATTGCTGCAAATGAAGTGGCCTCGGATAATAGACCCGCGTGGCAATCCCTTTTCCTTTCAAAAACGCTTGCAGGTCATCCCGTTTCTCACAGCGGACGACATACTGGTGCCAGGTATGGTGATTGCCTTCCTCCTCCACAGGTAGCGTCACCACATCATCCAGGTCCATCTCGGCAAACAGGAGCCTGTAGCGCTCCGCGACCCTGCGTCGTTCTCCGATCCATGTTTCCAGATGGCGCAACCGGACCCTGAGGACAGCCGCCTGTAACGCGTCAAGACGGCTGTTGATTCCGACTTCCTCATGCATGTATTGTTCACCCGCACCGTGAACCCGAAGTCTCGCCAGTCGCCCGGCGAATTCCGCCGACGAGGTGGCGACAAGCCCGCCGTCCCCATAGGCCCCGAGGTTTTTTGTCGGGAAAAAGGAAAAACATCCCATGATCCCCGCCGTTCCCGCCTTCACGGGAAAACCTTCGACAAAACGTACGGCTCCTATTGCCTGTGCCGCATCCTCCACGACGTAGATGTTTTTCGCCTCCGCCAAGGGGATCATCTCTTCGACACGGGCCATCTGGCCGAAAAGATGGACCGGAAGGATGACTTTCGTTTTGTCCGTCACGGCCTTTTTTACGGAAGCAGGATCAAGGTTATAGGTTTTCGGATCCACGTCGGAAAAGACCGGACGTGCTCCAAGCCTCGTAATACAGCTGACCGTTGCGAAAAAAGAGTACGGCGTGGTCACAACCTCGTCGCCGGCTTGCAGGCCGAGCACCATCAGCGCCAACAAAAGAGCGTCGGAGCCGGAGGCGCATCCCACCGCGTGCGGCACCCCAAGGTACGCCGCAATCTCATCCTCGAACTGCTTTACCTCGGGGCCAAGAATAAAATGCTGGCTTTCAAGAACCCGGTCTATTTCGTTTCTGATCTCGTCACGGATCCGATCGTAATTGCGTTTCAGGTCAAAGGATGGCACAGGGGTATTTGATGTCATGACGATCCTCCTCACGGTTGCATTGTCTTCCACCATATTGTCACACAGGATCTCGTCGGAGTGACAAAACGGACGGGAAATTTTCTCCCGTCCGCAAAAGGTCACCGGCTTTCTCCGGTTTGTCGAAAGGGAACCTATTTTTCCGGATCCTTGAGATCGAGGAGACTCCGCTTGAGGTGCTCGCGCATCAGCGTCTCCGCCGTGTCCGGATCCTTTTCTTTCAGGGCTTTGATAATGGCCTTGTGCTGGGTGATGCTCGAGTTTTCCTCGATGTCGTAGAAGGGGTCGTAAAAAACGACATAGGCGTTTGTCCTCGCCAGAATATTCTCTACATATTCGGACAAAATCCTGTTTCCGCTAGCGTCAGCGATTATCTTGTGAAAGGTCTCGTTCACCTCCAGGTAGAGTTCGAGGTTTTTTTCTTCGAAAGCCCTTTCCTCTTCCAGGATGGCATCCTCCAGACGGCGGAGACTCCTCTCGCTGATCCTTCCTGCGGCGAGCCTTGTCGCCAGGCATTCGAGCTCCTCGCGGACGAGGTAGGTATCGTCTATTTCCCTTTTCGACGGTGAAGCAAGGCGGGCGCCGCTGTTGGGAATAATAACGATAAGTCCCTCGCTTGCAAGCTTCCGGAGGGCTTCCCGTACCGGCGTCCTGCTGACTCCCATCTGCACGGCGATGTTCACCTCTGGCAATCTCTGGCCCGGCTTGAGCTGTTTTGTGATAATTTTGTGCCGGAGCTCCTGATAGACATAGCCTGCGGAGGTTGTATAGAGTCTCGGCTCCATGATCATCGGCGCGTCCCCCTCTTTTGCTCCACTTTTCCATGATTGCAAAACAATACACTTTTGTACACATTTCAAAAAGGGTTTGATTTCAGGTTATGTTATCACAATCCATACATGCACACAACCGGACGCCCCTTGCACAGAAATGGCCTATACTGTTCACGGCCCGGGTTACTCGGGACCCACGCTTTTCGACAAGGAGGATTTCATGAGGTTTTTTGTAATGATTTTGTGCCTCGCCACGCTGGTCCTTTACGGGCATGCCATTGCCGGTTTCTGGGGGTATTTCGTCGGCAAACCAGGGACGTCAGCCATTTTCAGGGGATTGCTGGGGGGGACAGCCACCGGCGCCCTGGCGGTCTTCCTATGGCACAGGTATATGGTCGAAGGGCTCTTTGGCGAACAATCCCGCGAACCGTCAAGCACGGATTCAGACAAGACCTGATCCCGGGAAAAGGGATCTTCCCGTTTCCTGAAGTCCCTGCTGCAGAAATTTTTCCGCCGCCCTTCGAAGCTCTTTCTTTCCATGACGTTCCATCCGCGCACATTCCTTTGCAGGGCGGCCGCAGAGGAAACACCGCCTCGGCGGCAAACCGAGGACCGAACGCGACAAGGCTCCACCCGGAAGGAGGACATCCACATCCAGGACCGCACCCCAGGGAGTTTTTTCTTCAAGGGACATAGCTTCTTCCTTGACCGTCTCCGGCCGGACAGCGCGGACGCCGAGAAAAAACGCGGCACCGACCCCGTTTTCGAGCATCCAGACGGAGAGTACCCGCCCTCCACCGTCACGGATTTTACCGACCAGGCAAAGCCCGACGGTCTCAACCAGGGTTCTCGATCCCGGCAACTCCTTGGGATAGCCCGGAAGATTCAACGAGACCTGCACCACAAAAGCGGCTGAGCGGAGAATATGCCTCTGAAGCCTGGCTCTTCCTTCGCGTCCCGAAAGAACCCTTTCAAGGGCTTTCTTCATAAAAGGTTCCTCCATGCATCGGCAAGCCGGCCCGCCGCCTTTGTAATGAGAGGTGATTCGATCCGGCTGACAGAAAGCCTGACTGCATGAGTCTCGGAGCGAAAGACCGAAAAAGCCCTTCCGCAGGCCACCTCGACTCCGGCATGTTTCGCCGCCTCGGCAAGTTTTTGATCCTGCGCTCCCGGCAGCGTGACCCAAAGGTAAATCCCGCCCTGGGGAATATCGAAAACCAGCTCCGGCAAAGCTCCTTCGAATTTTCGGCCAAGCTGCCGCATTCGCACCGCTATGGCCGCTCGCGCCCTTTCGAGACAGGGTTCCAGGTGGCCTTCCTGAAGAAAGGCCGCGACAAGAAGCTGAAGAAGCGACGATACAGCCCCGGCGGAACGGGAAAGGGCATCCTGAAAATCGGTCAGGATTTCGTCGGGAACGAGGGCATATCCCTGCCTGATGCCGGGGAAAAGGAGCTGGCTGAAGGAGCCGAGGTAAATAACCTTTTCCGCGGACTCGAGAGCCCGCAACGCCGGGACCGAATGTTTCCCGTATCTCAGTTCCCCGTATGCGTCGTCCTCGATGATCCAGAAGCCCCGCCTTGCCGCCACCTCGAGGATGGCCTTTCTCCCTTCGTGGGAGATAGTCCTTCCCGTGGGGTTCTGAAAGCTGGGGACAAGATACAGGACATCGGCCCGGCCCATGCCGCGACACGCTTCGAGCATTCCGCCCACATCAAGGGGGACCGTCCGGAGCAAAAGACCGGCGTTTTGCGACATGGAAAGGGCGTCAGGGTACGTGAGCTCTTCCACCCAGACCCTCTTGACGCCTCGCGAAGCGAGGGTCTGGAAAGAAAGGAACAGCCCCTGCTGGACGCCGCTGGTGACGAGGACGTTCTCCCACCGGGCGGGGATACCCCGGGTTGCCGCATGCCTCACAAGGGCCCGGCGTAATGCCGGGAGCCCCGGCAAAGGCGCTCCCTCAAGAACGGCATGACCGTACCGGCTGAATACCTGCCTGCTGAGGGAGGAAAGGTTTTCCCATGGGATGAGGTCCGCCGAAGGGAGCCCAGACGCCATGTCGACAAGCGGATGCCCATCCCCCGGGGAAACGGGGTGAAAGCGGAATCGCGACGTTACAAAAGTCCCCCGCCTGCCGCTTCTGCGGATATACCCTTGCTCTTCGAGCAGATCGTAGGCCAACGTGGCTGTCGTTCGGCTGATTCCGAGCTCTGAAGCCAGTTCCCTTGTGCCCGGCAGCCTGGAACCATCCGCAAGGGCGCCGCTTTCGATCATTCGCTCCAGATGCGTCGTGATCTGGCGATACAGCGGAATCGCAGAACGGCGTTCCAGGGGGATTTCAAGCACCGGGCGCACCACGCTTTCTTTAGTGATGCCACTATCATACCCGCTCTCGCCGACATGTGCGAAGTCTTCAGGAAAAACTGCGCAAAAAGGACAACAGTCTTCCCATTTCGTCCTCCCGTCCCACGCTCACCCGGATCCACCCTTCCGATTCCCCCGAGTCGGAGAAAACCGGTTCCGGATCCTTGAGGTTCAGCCCCCTCAGCGATGCCGTTTCAAGCACCGACCCTGTATTCCGGCTCCCCCTGAGGAGGACGAAATTGCCGCCGCTTGGATAGGCCCTCCATCCTGGAATCCTGTTGACATCTTCCACGAACCGGTCTCTCGTGTATGAGATCGATGCAACACGGCGTTCCATCCATTTTCTGTATTTGAGGGCAAGAAGGGCCGCTTCCTGGGAAAAGACGTTGACATTGAAAGGCGGCTTCACGCTGTCAAGCCGCTTTCGCGTCGCCCGGGCACAGATGCCGTACCCCACCCGGAGTCCCGCCAGACCCCAGGCTTTCGAGAAGGTCCTCAAAACGACAAGGTTTTCCGGCAACGGCCCGTCCGGGAAACAATCCAGTATCGAATTTCCGCAAAACTCCGCATAGGCTTCATCAACGACGACGATTCCGGCGGCCAGCTGGACAACCTTTGCTACCAGATCACCAGGAAGGACTTTCCCCGTGGGGTTGTTCGGGCTGTCCAGCAGGACAAGCGCCGGAGGATTGGCCGAAAGAGCGTCCAGGAGCTTTTCACCGGGCAGGTGAATTTCTCTTTCACAGGGCACCAGGGATACGCTCTTTTGCCTGACGCCGTAAGTCCGGCAAAGCACGCCATATTGCGAAAAGCACGGTTTCAGG
The DNA here is from genome assembly GCA_049974925.1 of Thermovirgaceae bacterium. Lineage (GTDB taxonomy): Bacteria > Synergistota > Synergistia > Synergistales > Thermovirgaceae > UBA1876. Next base: position 15,910 of record JBNGDE010000014.1, read on the forward strand.
GTGAGAACCACCGATCCCGGACCTGTAAAGGCCGAAAAGAGCATTTGGAGGATTTCGTCGCCGCCGTTTCCAACGGTGATGTTTTCATCGGAGAGGCCGAATTCATCGGCAAGAGCAGCCCTCAATCGCCTGTTTTCGGGATCGGGATAGCGGTTGAAAGCCAGTTCGGGAAGGCGCTGCCTGAGCTCTTCCTTGAAGGCCTGCGCCACGTCGTAGGGATTCTCGTTTTTGTCGAGCCAGGCCGGACCCGAAGCGGCCGAGGCTCCTTCGGAAACGCGATTCAGGGGCATTTCGTTCACTATCCTGCCATGTCATTATGATAAAGTGTTGCTTGCGCACACAAACCGGAGTTTATCACTCCCGCCGATATCCTGTCAATGGTATTTTTGCCCGCAAGGAGTCCTTTACAAGCCAATCGATTATGTGATATTATCCCGGCTATGTGACTGTCTTGCTACTTCTTTAGCTTGGCGCATCCCCGGAGGTCCCCATGAACGGTTCAATGGAAAAACCTGCATTAATACAAGATGTCTCATCCTGCACAAACCCGACCGGGAGGAAGCCGTCATGACCAGGATCCCGAGAGGCTGCAGGAATTACGGCGATCCCCTGGCGGAAGCGATGGAACGTTCCCGGCAAGTCTTCTTCGATTCCTTCACGCCTTGGGGGTACAGCGTTTTTGCACCGTCCAGGATACAGCTTCTGTCGATTTACTGGGACCGCCTGCCCGCTGGGATCAGGGACCGGATCATTCCGATGACAACCCCTTTCGGCGAACAGGGTTGCCTGTGCCCCGATCTCACGCTGTCGGCGATGTCCCATCTGACCGCACACCACGCTCCCGAGGAACGGCCCCTCAGGATCTGCTACACCGGGCAAATTTTCCGCATACCAGCTCCGCCCGAAACGGACATCGAACGATACCAGGCCGGGGCCGAGCTTCTGGGCTGGGAAGGGCACGGCGCAGATGTGGAAATGCTCTCTTTGATGATGAACGCCCTGGATCGTTTGCACCAGGAGGATGCCGTGGTCGTTCTGGGCGACGTGAATATCATCGAACACCTGCTCCGGGGCGTGGATCCCTCCATCGGGAGGGCCCTTGGCGACGCTCTTTTGAGAGGCTCTCTCTCCGACTATTTTTCAATCCTGGAAAGCCGCAGGGTCCCGGAACCATCCCTTTCCCACCTTTCCGTTCTTCCCACTCTCAAGGGAGACCTTCGCGTTCTGGACGAGGCGACCAGGAAACTCCCCGGCGATATCCCGCTTTCGGATCTCAGGGAGATTTCGAAAGAGCTGTGCCTTCTGGGATTTGAAGACCGGATCCGTTTCGATCTTTCCCTTCTCCGGAGACTGGGCTACTACAGCGGACCTGTTTTCGAAATCTACAGCCCCCGGTGCGGAAAGGCGCTCGGAGGCGGAGGGCGTTATGACCGGCTTTTGAACCTCTACGGGATCGTCGGCCAGGCCGTGGGATTCGGAATCGACCTGGGGCTTGTGAGTTCCTCAGCTTCCTGTAGTGAAACACCGCGTCCGCAAACGGTTATGGCATGGACGGGCGAACTGGACCCCGCAAGAGCCCTGTCTGCGGCGGAGTCCATTAGAAGACAGGGTTTGCCTGTCGAACTCAGCTGGACACCCAGTCGAAAGGCCTCGATAGCACTGGCCCGACGACGCAGGTACCGGTGGTGGACAGACCTGTCCGGCGAAACTGTTTTCGATCTGGCGGAAAACGCGGCCCTGGAAAAAGGTATATGGCTGGAGGCACGGAGAAAATGCTGACCATCGCACTCCCTACGGGAAGGATGCTTGACCTCTGCCGCCAGATCCTGAAAAGGCTCGGGCTTCCCTGTGAAAATCTCGAGGACAGGGGGCGAGCCCTTGTGGTCGAAGAAAAAGGAATCCGGTATCTCCTCGCGAAGCCGATGGACCTTCCCGCCTATGTTCACTACAGTGCTGCCGACATCGCCTTTGCTGGAAGCGACGTCATTCAGGAAAGAGGCGGCGCGCTGGTCGAAATCGCCGACACCGGCGAGGGCCGCTGCAGGCTTGCAGTGGCCGGACCTGTGGAGCTGGCGGAACGTTTCATGGGCCATGAAAGCAGCCTGATGGGGCTCCGCATCGCGACCAAATACCCCGTTATCACCAATGCCTACTTCGCATCCCGGGGTGTCCAGCCTGAAATCATCACTCTTCACGGTTCCATCGAGCTCGCGCCCCTTCTGGGATTGAGCGATTGCATCCTTGACATCGTCCAGACGGGAAAAACCCTGAAAGCGAATCGGCTCCGCGTCCTGGAAGACGTGGCCCCCGTTTCCCTTCGAATCGTCGCGAGCCGGAAAAGCGCTCAGATGAAATGGGAGCAACTCGCCAGGATTCTTTTCAGGATCAGACAAATGAAAGAAGGAGGTTGTTTTGATGAACACGCCCTTCCGGCGAAAGACGACTGAAACAGACATCTTTCTGACGCTTTCACCCTGCGGAAAAATCCGCATCGAAACGCCTTCACCGTTTTTTTCACACATGCTGGAGCAACTGGTCCACCATGCCGGATGGGGCATAGATCTGTACGCCGAGGGTGATACGTCCATCGACGCCCATCACCTGACGGAGGATACGGGTATCCTTCTCGGACAGGCCCTATTGTCCCTGCGCGAGGCAAAGCTCATAAAGCGGTACGGGTGGGCCGTCATTCCCATGGACGGGTCCTGTGTCCTTTTTTCCGTCGATGCCGGAGGGAGGGGCGGGTGCTTTTTCGAAGGAGGCTTCCCTTCGCCGAGATGCGGGGATTTCGACATGGAACTGGTTCCCGAGTTTTTCCGCGCCCTCGCAAGGGAAGGCAGAATGACGCTGCACATCCGGATCATGGCGGCCGACAATTCTCATCATGTCGCTGAAGCAGTCTTCAAGGCGGCCGGAGTCGCCCTTTCGCAGGCCTTTGAGAAAAGCGGGCGGGATTCCAGCACCAAGGGGATCTGGACATGATCGGCGTGGTTTCCTATGGCGCCGGCAACATCGGGAATATCCTTCGCGCCCTGACATTTCTCGGACATGAAGCATCCCTTTTGCGGACCCCTGATGATCTTGCAGCAACATGTACTCTACTGGTTTTGCCCGGCGTGGGGGCCTTCCCTCCGGCCGTGGCCGCACTGAAACGAACGGGCTGGCACCTCAAACTGCGTCAATGGGCCCAATCTGGGCGACCCGTTCTGGGTATCTGCCTGGGCATGCAGCTTTTGTGCGAGGCAAGCCTTGAGGACGGCTTTCATGAAGGCCTGGGCCTGATCGCGGGAACCGTGGACCGACTCGAAGGAGCCCCGCGGCTTCCTCACATCGGGTGGAACACCGTGTCATGGAAAAACCTGCCCGATCGGGTCAAAGGCCTCGTGCGGGGCAGATTTTATTATTTCGTTCACAGTTATGGCCTGCCTCCCGGACCGGATACAATCGGCGTATCCGAAACGGGGACGGCCGTTTTTTCCGCGGCCGTCGCAAGGGGTTCCGTCGTGGGGTTCCAGTTCCATCCGGAAAGAAGCGGACGGGAAGGACTCATGCTGCTGGGCGGCGTGATCGGGATGATGGAGGCGGCACCGTGAACATCTACCCGGCTATAGACCTGTACGGGAAAAAGGTTGTTCGGCTGGCCAAAGGCGATTACTCGAGGATAACTGAATACGGGAACGATCCCCTTGAATGGGGGCGCCTCTTCCGTGACAGCGGGGTCGGGTGGCTTCACATCATCGACCTGGAGGGAGCACAAACCGGAAAGCCCCTGCACCTTGATATCCTCGAAAAACTTGTCGGCCTCGGCCTGCGGATCCAGTACGGAGGTGGCATCAGGAATATGGAAAGTATCAGGAAGGTCCTCGAATCGGGTGCTTCGAGGGTACTGATCGGGAGCCTCCTCCTGGAAAGGGAAAGTTCTCCTGCAGAACTATTTTCACGCTTCGGCCACACCGTTACACCGGCTGTCGACATCCGGAACGGACGGGTCGCCCTCAAGGGATGGACCAGCCTGAGCAACATGAGCACAAAAGCGTTCACCAGGAGGCTGGTCGAGGAAGGCTTTTCCACATTTCTTTTCACATCCATCGAAAAGGACGGCACCCTGGAGGGACCGGACCTTTTCCTGTACTCCGCGTTGAGAAACCACTTTCCCGGGATCCGGATCATGGCGGCTGGGGGTATTTCCTCACTTGAGGATATCCTTTCTCTGAAACAGGCGGGGGTCGACGGAGCCGTCCTCGGAAAATCGCTTTACGAGGGCCGGATCAACCTGAAAGAAGCGCTGGAGGTTCTCGCAGAATGCTGACGAAACGAATCATTCCCTGCCTGGATGTACAAAACGGTCGTGTCGTCAAGGGAATCCGGTTCAGAAATCTCTCCGACGCAGGGAATCCTGCCGAGTTGGCGGCGGCCTACATGGACGAAGGGGCCGACGAAGTGGTTTTTCTGGACATTTCCGCTTCGTCGCAACGCCGCAAAACCATGCTCGAGTGGGTCAGAGGGGCGGCTGAAAGGCTTTTCATCCCCTTCACCGTCGGGGGAGGCATCTCTTCCGCGGAGGAAGCCAGGGAAATCGTCGAATTGGGCGCAGACAAGGTTTCGCTCAACACGGCGGCTGTCCAAAACCCCGACCTCATAACTGAATGCGCCCGTCTCCTCGGTCGCCAGGCCGTCGTGGTTGCCATCGATGCGGCGCGGCAGGGTCCCGCCGAATGGGAGGTCTTCATTCGGGGGGGAAATATGGCCACAGGGCTCGATGCCGTCCAGTGGGCAAGGGAAGTTGAAAGAAGAGGCTGCGGAGAGATCCTGCTCACATCCATCGACTGCGACGGAACCAGGGACGGGTACGACCTTGATCTCATCCAGGCCGTCGCTTCAAGCGTCGGAGTCCCCATCATCGCCTCGGGCGGAGCCGGCGAAGCCGTTCATCTTGCAGAGGCCTTCGCTCA
>JBNGDE010000015.1:0-20653 GCA_049974925.1 Thermovirgaceae bacterium
TGCTCCAGCGATTCGGGGTGCACCCTGCGACGAAGGTCATGAAGCAGGACAATCACGGGCGGCAGCAACAGGGAAATCTTGACCCCGGAAAAAGCCGACATCCTGAGCATGTACCATGTGTTGCCGAAAAACGATGCGATGGAAAGTCCTGTCAAAAGTGCTATGACAACTCCCGTCAGGATTCTCCTTACGGGCCTGTCCTTTCCGTCTACTGCGGCAAGTGTCGCCTCGGTCGCTCCGAAAGAGGCAGCCAGTGCCCCGAATATCCTCGCCAACAGGGAAGCTTTCAGGAGTGCCGGCGCAAGAACCAGTGAAAGGGAAAGAACCACTCCGACCGTCATCCAGGGGTTCTTTTTTTGCGCTGCCTTTTCTGTTTCAAGAAATCTGGAACCCGTTTTCAGCACAAGGACAAGTACGGCAAGGGACAATGCAAAGGCGGCCCAAAACCCGGTGCGCATAAGTGGATACGTCGAGGGCCATCCTTCTTTCAGCCCAAGGCCCTGGATCCTGCCTGCAATGGCTAGACATTCATCTTCCATTTGTTTGAGACGTTTTCCGGAAAAAAACGAAGGCGGTCGTATGTAGAGAATCCGCACCGATCTCTCTCTTGCAGCCCTGACGAAACGGTCGACCAATTCCTGCCTGGATATATTGCGGACCAGGATCTCTTCATCCGGAACGCTGTGAAGAGGAAGGACTCTCGGGAACATCGCCTTTTCCAGCAAAGAGGCCCCGATCTGGCCGGAAAACTCAACTTTTGCCACGGCGATGTTCCTGCTTTTCAAAACCTCCACGAGGGGCTTGACGTCTGGATATCCGGGCACGACAATCCCCCGGGGGATGACTGCATTCACTGAATCATGGCGATTCAGAAGCCACGAAAGCGCGGCAGCGACGTTTTCACCGGAAACACCCGGTGAGGGCGAAGGCCGGTACACGATACGCATCCCGGCTAAAGAGGCAAGATCCAGTCCACGAAAATCGGGAAGCAGCCCCATCTTTAGGGTAGCGTAGTAACTCACCGGCAGTATGACATGCAAGATATCACCGGACCTTCGGACCTCAGCCAGGGGGAATTTCGTCGTAACGTAATCCAGGATATCCGCCGTCAGCGGGCTGTCAGCATGAATGCCGAGAACAGCCTGCTCCGGCACTTCACTCCGGTTTCCGAAGAAACCGGCCGCGGGTCCCATCTCGATAGGCAGGGCGCCCTCCGAAAGTTCCTCACCCGTCAGCTCATGCACGGCGAGAGCCGTTAAACCCGCATTGCGCAAGGTCTTTGCAGCGTCCATGAACGTGAGGCCTGATTCTTCGGCTACCGCTTCGACATCCACAACATCAGCGACAAGGGCTGTTTCAGTATACTGGGACTCCAGGCGCCACCGGGCGGCAATACCCGGAAGCGAAGCGATCAAAACGAGCAGGAGAAGAAAAGCGAAAAACCTGTTCCAGTCTCTCATATCCCCATCCTCCACTGTTCCGTGAGGGGAACGCCGAGATCTTCCAGCAACCTGCTCATCAGCGACAAGGGAAGTCCGACGACATTGAAATAGCAGCCCCGGATACTTTTAACCAGCAGGGACCCCCGCTCCTGGATACCATAGGCTCCAGCCTTGTCGAAACTGTCGTTGCACTCGAGGTATGCCTCGATGGCCTCATGGGCGAGGTTTCTGAATTCCACCAGCGTCCGTTCATATCCCGAGGCTCGTCTTTGGTCACGAAAAACTGCAACGCCTGTAAGCACCTCGTGTGTCTTCCCGTTAAGCATAGAGAGCATCTCCAAAGCCTCCCGCCTGTCAGAAGGTTTCCCAATCACAAGACCGTTCAGGCGGACAATGGTGTCAGCAGCGATCACTAGGCTTTCGGGATGCCGCCGGGCCACCATAAGAGCCTTTTCTTCAGCAAGGCGGACAACGGCTTCCTCCGCCTGCTCTGTCGGATGCATGCTTTCGTCAATATTAGGTATATCCGTCTTGAAAAACCATCCAAGGCCCTTGAGCAATTCTTTTCTCCGCGGTGACCCCGATGCGAGCACCACCGGAAGCCGCTCCCCGAAATTGGCTTTCATCTCAGAACCCATACCGCAAGTGCCGCCCCAAAAAGCGTCCCTGCATTGATCGTCACGGAAAAGGCCAGCCTGATCCTTAAAAAGACCAGGTCCAGGTTTCCTGTGTCGAAACCGGCATCCACAATGTCCCCGAAAAAACGCTCCGTAGCGTCAAAACCCTGCAGATACAGGCCCGCTACACTGCCCAGTACCACCAGAGCAAAGGCCATCCACCATTTCTTTCCAGAAACCCGTGACATCCCTTTTACCCCCCACTCACGGTCCAAGGATGGCCAACGTGCCTGCAACAGCGCAATACACCGAAAACCACCGCCACTTTTTTGCGAGCACAACTTTTTTCAGTATCCACAGCGATACCAATCCCGAGAGAAAGGACAGCAGACACCCTGCCATCCAACCCTGGGGCAATTGGGCGGCAAACCCCTTGAGACCGTCGGATTCAACAAGCTGAAGCACCGTCGCCCCACCTATGGCCGGAAGAGACATAAAAAAGGAGAACCTGAAGGCTTCCTCCGGTTCAAGACCTGTACGTTGTCCGGCAATAATCGTCACACCCGATCGTGAAATGCCCGGTACCACGGCAAGTCCCTGTACGAATCCGACGAGAAGCCCCTTTGAAAAGGAAATCCCTTCTGAACCTGTTTTCAGGGTACTCCCGTACCATAATACGGCTGCCGTCACAAAAAGAGCGCCGCCGACGCATGCCGACGAGGCAAAAAACCTTTCGACACCGTTTTTCAGCAAAAGGCCAACCACCACGGTGACGGCGTTTCCGGCTATAACAGCCCAGCCGAGCACCCACCCGTGGGTCTGCCTGTACCTTTTTTTGACAAAACCCGAAAACCATTCACTGCAGGCCTCCGTGATCTCCTTGAAAAAGAAGAGTATCGTCGCTGCCATGGTCGCCAAATGAAGAAGAACATCGAAGGCAAGGGGTGGCTCCGTCATGCCCACGTATTGCTGGAAGAGAGCGAGGTGTCCCGAACTGCTGATCGGGAGAAATTCCGTCAGGCCCTGAATGAGCCCTGAAACGAGGGCCATTGTCGCCTGCGTCATTTCACCTTCACCATCCGTGACTTGATGATGTCTTTCACGATCAGGGCAATATTGTTGGCGTGATCTCCGATCCGTTCGAGGTTGCTCAGGATGTCGATGAAAACCACTCCCGCCCCCGGCTGGCATACGCCTTCATTCAGTCGTTCGATATGCCGCATACGGAGCTCCCTCTCAAGGGTATCAATCTCGTCCTCAAGAGCCAGCACGATATTGACCTTGTCAACGTCTCCTTCGTCGAGGGCCCTGACGGCCAGGTCCACTGCTTGGGTGGCCTTGTCGATCATCAGGTTGAATTCTTCCACGGCCAGTTCGGAAAAGATCAGGTGATGGTCGAGTTTGTATTCGAAAAGCTCTATCAGGTTTTCAGCGTGGTCACCGACACGTTCGAAGTCACCGACGCCATTCACATAAAAGGAAAGTGCAGAAGACTGTATCGGCGACAGGCTCACCTGCATGAGTTCCGTAGCAAAGGATGTTATTTCCCGGGTCAGCTCGTTTACAGTCCTTTCCGTCTGAAGCACCTTGGCGATCATCTTCCTGTCGTTGCTCACGAAAGCGGACTTGACGTCATGCATCATGTCCCTGGCAAGATAACCCAGCCGGACGAGTTCCTGCCGCACCGCATCGACAGCCGCTGCGGGAGAGGCCGAAATGAGATTTTTGTCCAGGTACCGCGGCCCCATATCGAACACCTCGCCCTTATCGGGTACGGCCCACCGGACGAAACGTTCGAAAACCCCGGTAAAGGGAAGGAACATGAGGGTGTTCAGTACGTTGAAAATCGTGTGTGCGTTGGCCAACTGGCGGGCGATGTCATGGGAAGTCATGAGAACGATCCTGTAGAAAACGGGGAAAACCGCCATAAAGACAATGACACCATTAACCTTGAAAAAGACATGCGCGAAGGCCGCCTGCTTGGCGGAACGGTTCAGCCCGAGCGAGGCGAGTACAGCGGTAATGGTGGTTCCGATATTGTCACCAAAGAGTATGGGAATTGCGGCGTCAAGGGGGAGGAGCCCCTGGGACGCCATGGCCATGGTCAAACCGATGGTGGCCGAACTCGACTGCACCAGAATCGTCAGGCCGATTCCGGCGAGAACACCCAGTATCGGGTGATGGCTGAAAGCGAGGAAGATATCCTGCCTGTCCCTCAAAAAATACATGGCCTCTTCCATGGTTTGCATTCCAATAAAGAGAAGGCCGAAACCGACGATGCAATTCCCGATATACTTCTGTCGTTTCGTTCTCCCGAATACGGCGAAGATCATTCCGATTCCGATTATGGGCAACGCGAAGGCCTTGATCTTGAAGGCGATGATCTGTGCCGTAATGGTTGTCCCGATGGCGGCCCCCATAATGACCCCGATAGACTGCTTCAGCGTCATGAGCCCGGCATGCACAAAGCTCGAGGCCATGACCGTTGTTGCACTGCTGCTTTGTATCAGCATCGTCACCGCGGTCCCGACAAGTACTCCTTTTACAGGAGTACTCGTCAGTGCCGAAATAAGGCGGCGCATCCTGTCCCCTGCAAGGTCCTGCAAGGATTCCCCCATCAGCTTGATGCCGAAAAGAAAAAGCCCGATTCCGCCGAGAAGGTTGAAGACCAGACCCATCGACACGTCCTATCTCCTCCAGACCATCACCACTCCGTCAGACAGGGTACAACACAAAAGCACACCTGGCCAATGTGTTTCCCTGCCTGATCTGTCAGCTCCTGTTGCGGTGCCAGAACAGAATCATTTGTCCGCTTCCAGAATGGTAACCAGGGGTATAATAACCGGGTAGGAGCGCCCCTTGACGCCGTGACGCCGCAACGTGTCCTTGACGCGATTGGTGATCAGCGACTCGAGCTGCTCCATGTCCTTTCCCTTCGAATTCCTCCATTTGCCCACGGCGTCTTTTACTGTCTTGCCCAGTTCGTTTCTGAGACCGGTTGCGTCTTTCACGTGAATAAAACCAACGCTCTCCACCTGGGGTTCCCCAAGAACCTTCCACTTGTCGTCCAAAACGACTGAAAGGGCAAGGATCCCGTCCTCGGAAAGGTCCCTCCGTTCCTTCAGCAGACTTCCCTGCATCTCTCCAAGGGCCATTCCGTCAACGAGACGTCCGCCTGCGGGGACGGTCTTCCGTTTCACCTGGGCCAACGTCTCCGTCAGCCGCAACATGTCGCCATTCTGCATGACGAAAATGTTTCGTTGCGGCAAACCCATTTCCCGCGCTAGCTGACCGTGACGGACAAGGTGCCTGTATTCGCCGTGAAGCGGAACAAAGTATTTCGGTCGGACCATGCTGAACATCATTTTGAGTTCTTCCAGGGCGGCGTGGCCCGAAACATGCACATTCTTGTCCTTGTCGTAGATAACCTCACAACCACAGGCAAAGAGCCTGTTGATGGTCCGGCTGACAAGTTTTTCGTTTCCCGGGATCGGCGTCGCGAATACGGCCACCACGTCCTTCGGGCCGAGGGTGATATGACGGTGCTCTTTCTTGCTCATGAGGACGAGTCCCGAAAAGGGCTCTCCCTGGCTTCCTGTGGTGAGAACTACGATCTTGCTTTCAGGGACGTGGGAAATCTCATCAAAAGACAAAAACAGGTCATCCTCAGCCTTAATGTATCCGAGATCCCGTGCGAGTTCGACGTTTTGTATCATGCTTCTCCCCATGAGAACAACCTTCCTGTTGTATTTCGCGGCCGTGTCGATGATCAGCTGGGCCCTGTGAAGGTTACTCGCGAAAGCGGATATGATAATGCGCTTGCTTTTGTAAGTCCTGAAAAGATTTTCCAGGGTGCTCCCCAGAAGCCTTTCCGACGGAGTAAAGCCGTTTCTTTCCACGTTCGTGGAATCGGACAGCAAAAGAAGCACACCTCTTCTCCCGAATTCGGCAAAGGCCGAATAATCAGTGATCCTGCCATCCACAGGAGTAGGGTCGAGTTTGAAATCACCCGTGTGGACAATGGTCCCAATGGGCGTCTCTATGGCAAGACCTATACCGTCAGGGATAGAGTGACATACCGATATGCAGTGCAGCCTGAAGCAGCCGAGCGTAAAGGATTCTCCTGCAGCAACCTCGTTCGTCTCCAGAGAATAATCCGGCGCTGAATCACGGAACTTGGCCTCTACCATTCCGAGGGTCAGCTTCGTTCCGTAAATCGGCACATCCAGATCCGGCAGGATCAGAGGCAGCCCTCCGATATGGTCCTCGTGCCCGTGGGTCAGCACAAGCCCGCGGATCTTGTCTTTCCGCTCCAAAAGATAGGTCACGTCTGGAATGACAAAGTCTATTCCCAGCATCTCTTCCTCGGGGAACATGAGCCCGCAGTCAATCACAATGATGTCACGGCCATACTCGATGGCCATCATGTTCTTGCCGATCTCGCCCAGGCCCCCGAGGGGAATGAACCTGAGTTCACCGTCTTTAAGTCCTCTGATGCTGTGCCTGCGATTCCATGATTTCGTTTTTGCCATTGATGCACCTCCAGAAATTCATCCTAACATGACTCACCTGGCTACTGGGCGAGCCACGCAACAATCAGGGGTGGCGTTCCGCCACCCCCGCTTCTTTTCGCGGACTCGGCATTCACACGGTCCTACTCCGAAAAGTCTCCGCCCGATACCCGGGGCTTTCGCCTTGGAGCTTTTTCGGGGACAAAATCCGTCCGTGGTCCGAAAACGCTTCTTTCCGGAGCAGCGTTGTGGTCCTGCCGCTTCGCCACTACTTCCATGACCCCTTCCACCGTGCTCTCACCGTGGAAGGCCCTGATATAGCGTTCTGCCCACTCGGCGGTCTCCTCTACGATCGCCTCCCGTCGCTTCTCCGGCAGCGAAAGGATCATTTCGTGAAACGGCTTGTTGGCTTTCTTGTAGTTACCATCCTTGCGGGAATATCCTTGTTCGTCAGCCCACTCGACAATCTTCCGCCAGAGTTCTTCCGGCACACCGCGTTTCGGGTCCTTCAGGTAAGCTCCATCTTCCGTCAGGGCGTTTCCCGTTTGGGGGTCCATTTCAAGTCCAAAGACAATGTTCTGCCAAAGGGTCCCCACATTCCCCTTGTTGATGCCATATTCAGGGAAAAGGGAAACCTTGTCCAGCGGGGTCCCCGAAATGCCGTGCTGCGCGATGGTCACCCCGTAAGGGGCGACGGCTTCCGCTACCTCCTTCGTCCTGTCGAGATCAATCCCCTCGACTTCTCCAGCAGTCGTATCGTAGGTTCCGTGCTTGCTGCCGTTCGAAATGGCCAGGTAGTCCGGGAACACACCCCAGGCGTTTAACCCGCCTATGAAAAAGAGTGACTCTTCCACTGTCGTGAGTTCGCCGGGACCCTTGATCTCGCCGACCTCGACCTCGAGGCCCAGATAGGCCGGGATGTTCATGGCAACATCCCGCGTATAGCACAGGTTTTCCCAGTCGGGATTGTGCGACGCATCGACGGCAACGGAGGTCCAGCCCCGCTCGATGATCCCCCTGAGATGGGCGATGGACTTGAGAAGATCTTCCCTGGACTTGATGGCGTAATGGTCAACGTGCAGGCCGAAAACCACTCCGTGACCAAGTTCCGCAGAGTATTTCACCGCATAGTCGGGAACATTGTCAAAGGTACAGCCGCAATAGGTGGATTCCGACTTTGCCAGTTCCAAAAGAACGGCGGCATCGAGCTTTTTGGCCGCTTTCAGGATCCCCTTGATGGTCAGGGGGTTTCGCACGTTCGCCGCCAGCACGATGGAGCGGGTGTTTTTCGCCGCCTCGGCGATGTCCCTCCCGCTAACGATGGCAACCGGTTCTGTTTCATAGACAGCCTGGACATTCAAGGGCCGCTTCGAAAGAAGCTCCCGGTATGCTCCAGATTCGATACGCATACGAAGCACCTCCCGGTTGGCACCGGTTGGCAGATGAAGAAAAATCCTTTTTCGACAACCCTGATATTTTCATATTCTATAACAAGCGCTGGATTTCCAAAGTCATACAACCCATACCAGATTTCAGAATAACCGATACTTGTTCCAAAACAGCAGCGAAAGCCCTGGTATCATTTATGCCTTCGCGAATGAAAGACAGAGGTAATCCTCCATCCGCAGCTTCCGGACTGCAAAATCTCCCCGAATGAGCCATAACCAGGCTTGTCCGGCATGCCGGCCAGATCGTTCTCAAGATCTACAGCAAGGTCGGGAAGATCCTTGAAGAGGCCCACTGGAGGCTGCTTCGGCTGCACATGATGCTGGAATGAACGCCTGGGAACTTCGGGCGACCGCTCCGGCGGGCCGGAAGAGGGGACATCCGGGGATCACTGATGGACTCGATGTCCCGCGCAGGTATCCAGTCCAGGTGTGGATAACATGCCTCGACAGGGGTGGTCTGTTGTCGGTCTTGAGCCGAGAAGGTGCGCCCTGGCGGAATTGTCGTCACAATACGGCGAGGAACGTGTCTTTAAAGGCCCGGCGGTCGAAAAAACTCTTCGGCGGCCTCTCGGGGAAGCGGGAACTCGCCAACCTGCGGATCGAGGGGCAACTCGCACTCTTGCATGATGGCGGAAGCCATGATATTATATGCCGCGCGTTCCGTTTGGAGCCGTTATCCTTGGGGGATCGTCTAATTGGCAGGACGCTTGACTCTGGATCAAGAAGTCGGGGTTCGAGTCCCTGTCCCCCAGCCAAAAGCGTCCAATGTGGCCCCATCGTCTAGTGGTCCAGGACCCAGGGTTCTCAGTCCTGTAACACGGGTTCGAATCCCGTTGGGGCTACCAAAACAACAGAAAGCGGAGGACAGGCTGTCCTTCGCTTTTTTCTTGGACGTCGAAAAACCGGTGCAATCTTTTGTCATCTGGAGCCTTCGCCCCTCAGTCTTGGAAAACCACAGGAACAAAACGTCGCAAGCAACTCTGCCGTCGTGCTACCATTCAAAGTCAAGACAACAGACAAAGAGGGGGAGCTTGGGCATATGCATGAAACCACGGTTTGCTTCGCCTTCCAAGGTGAACTGCTTGTCATACGCGGCGACGGCCCGGAGATCTCGCTTCCTTCCTTCAGCGACCTTTCTGAAATTCCTTTTTTGGATTCCAGCCCCCGCCACGAACCAACTATCCGCGCTGGCGATCGGTGGATTTCTTTGGCCCCCGCCGCCGCGTTACCCCGGAATATGAGGCTGATCACCCTCAGGGACGTGCACGGGCTGCTCGGCGAAAGAACCTTTATCGAGGCTGGACGGGCCTTTCAGCTGATGAAATGGTCACAGAAGAGCCGGTATTGCGGCCAGTGCGGAACAACCATGAAAGACCTTTCCAACGAAACGGCGCGGGAGTGCCCGGCGTGCAAAAACGTGAACCACCCCCCTGTCTCGCCTGCCATCATCGTCGCCATCGAAAGGGGAGATGATCTGCTTCTGGCGAGGAGCCCCCGTTTCCCCCAAGGGCGATACAGCGTTATCGCCGGTTTCGTAGAGCCTGGAGAAACCCTCGAGGAAGCCGTTGAACGTGAAACCATGGAAGAAGTCTCCCTTAAAATCAAAAACATCCGCTATTTCTGAAGCCAGCCCTGGCCGTTTTCGCACTCGCTCATGGTGGGCTTCAAAGCTGATTGGGATTCAGGTGAAATCGCTGTCGACGGGGTGGAAATCGAGGATGCCGGCTGGTACACGCCCGGTTCCTTCCCCGCCTTGCCCCCTGACATCAGTATCGCGAGAAGGCTCATCGACGATTTCCTTGCAAGAAAGACCTGATTCGCTCGTGCTTCATCACTGTTACAGTAATGAAGGCACTTTCAAAATGGCAGGATTCGTCAGTTGACGAAGCGAAATGGTGAATTTAGCATAATACCCACTTTACACAATCCCACATCACCCGTAACCCAGAATCTTACGGCCACAAAAAACGGCCTGGGCCTTGCCGGAAGCTGCTATCTGCAAGGAAAAACCGGTTGAAATGGGGTGATACATGAAAAAACAGCCACGCGATGCAACTTTTATCCATACAAGTTATCTATACAAGGAGGGTGTTCACATGAAGCGAAACAATTGGTTTGCCTTCGGATTGGCTGTAATCATGATTGCTACAATGTTTGGCGTGGTCGATCCTGCTTCCGCGGCCGAGAAGTTCAACTGGAAATTCCAGAGCCATCATACGCCCGGCTCCCTCGCAGTAGAGAAGGCGATCAAGCCCTTTATCGAAAGGGTGGAGAAAATGTCCGGCGGCAGGCTCAAAATCAGTCTCCATTACGCCGGAGAACTGGTCGACTACGCCGAAGTGGATCAGGCACTTCAGGCAAACATGATCCAGATAGCCAATACCAGTTCGCTGTTTTTCAGGGGGGCCATCCCCATGGGATGGGTTTCGGCGCCCAACATGCCGCCCTTTGTTACCCGGACCAACGATGAGTTCAACGAATTGTTCCACCATCGCGGAATCGACGATCTCGTAGGGGAAGCCCTTGAAGAGCGGGGCATCAAGTTTCTTGGCAGCCACAGCGTGGGAAACACCTACTTCTGGAGCAAGGAGCCGATCAGGTCGCTTGAGGACCTGCAAGGGTTCAAGGTAAGGTTCTTCGGCTCCATGTCGGATTTCGTTGAACACTTCGGAGCAGCACCGGTCATGCTCCCGCACCCGGAAACCTACATGGCCATCGCCACCGGCACCCTCGATGGCAGCGGCACAGCATGGTGGCTGTATCGGGACCTCAAGCTCTATGAGGTCTGCCCCTATTTCATCGGCCCCGCCTTCCAGGTACCCCAGGGAATGGAACTGTGGGCCTCCAAGAAGGCCTGGGACGAGTTGCCGGAAGACCTCCAGGCCATCGTGGAAACTGCAGCCCATGCTTTCAACACGGACTACATGGACGCCGTAACCATGGAAGAACGTGAGATGTTCAACAAATCCTTCAAGGAATGGGGAACCACCTACATCGAATTCAGCGACGAGGATGTCCAACGGATAACCAAGGAGTTCACCCTTCCCTACCTAGACAAGATCGCCGAAGAGCAGGGGCAAAAGGATGAACGGGTCGTCAAGGCCGTCGAGATCATCAAGCAGTTCATGAAAGATTACGGATACATAGAGGATTAAGGAAGAACCCGCCCGGGAGCCCCTTCTCTTTCCACGGGGAGGGGGTTCCCCTGGCGGTTTTTTTCGGTTTCCGGCATGGGACGCCATAATGGAGGTGAGGCCGTTGCGTTTTATCGTTGGTTTTATTCGTTTTGTTGACAAACTGAACGACAGAATGGGTAAACTTGTCGCCTTCCTCATTTATCCAATCATGCTCGTTCTAGTGTACGAAGTAATCATGAGATACGTATTCGACAAGCCCACCATTTGGGCCCATGAAACTTCCTGCATGCTTTACGGAACCCATTTTATTCTTGGCGGGGCCTACGCCCTGCGGCACGACACTTTTGTCAACGTAGAAGTTTTCTATGCTCGTTTTTCAAAACGCAAGAAAGCAATCATCGACCTTATCACCTGGACCATGTTCTATATCTTTGTCGGGGTTTTGCTCTGGAAAAGCCTCCCCTGGGCTTGGCAAAGCCTGATGATCCAGGAGTACACCGACAGCACCTGGGGACCGCCTGTCTGGCCCGTGAAATGGACCATCCCCATTGCCGCCTTTTTTATGCTTCTCCAGGGAATGACAAAGACCCTCAAGGATGCATGTCTGGCCGTAACGGGCCATGAGATTTTACCCGCGAGGGACACTGAAGCCCCAGCGGGAAACTGAGGTGATCATATGAGTATAGAAATCATTTCCATTCTGCTGTTTGGAAGCATGTTCCTTTTGCTTGCCTCAGGACTTCCCGTTGCGTTTGTCCTTGGAGGACTGGCCACGGTCTTCACCTGGATTTTCTGGGGGCCGGAATCGCTTTTTATTATCGTTGCCAGGACTTTTTCCATGATGTCCACCACGACTTTGGTGGCCGCTCCCCTTTTTGTGCTCATGGCGACTGTTCTCGAGCGCTCCGGGGTTGCTGAAGATCTCTTCGAGATGATGTACCGGTGGTCCGGCGGCGTCAGGGGGGGCTTGGCCGTCGGCACTGTGCTGGCCTGCACGCTGATCGCCGCCATGTCCGGAATTGCCTCCACAGGGGTTGTTGTTATGGGTGTCATGGCCCTTCCCGCCATGCTCAAGCGCGGATATGACAAGAGAATCGCCACGGGCTGCATCCTGGCCGGCGGGGTTTTGGGTCCGCTCATCCCGCCCAGCATCTCTCTCGTGCTTTACGGAACAATCGCACAGGTATCGATAGGCGAACTTTTCGCCGGAGGCATGGGAGCGGGATTGCTCTGCTCCTCCCTGATCATCGGATACATATTGATCAAGTGTTACCTGAATCCCGAGCTGGGACCACCTATCGCCCCCGAAGAAAGGGCCGACTGGAGGGCCAAGGTCTCGTCCCTAAAGGGAGTCATCCTTCCCCTTCTGCTCATAACCGCGGTCCTCGGCTCCATTTACAGCGGCATAGCTACACCTACCGAAGCAGCCGCGGTGGGGGCCTTGGGTGCTTTTATCTGCAGCGCCATCCACAGACGTTTGAACTGGGACCTCATCAAGAGCGCTGCCTACACGACCATTCAGGTGCAGGGATTCATGATGTGGATCCTTTTCGCCGCGCAGGCTTTCGCTGCCGTGTATATGGGACTCGGAGCCTCAAGAATGGTGATAAGCTTTGTAGAGACCTATGAAATCGGCTGGTGGACCATGCTGATAGCCATACAGGTCGTCTGGTTCCTTTTGGGCCTCGTGATCGATGCATGGAGTATTCTGATGATCACCTTGCCAATTCTTCTTCCGATACTCCCCCTCTACGGCTTCGACCCCTTGTGGCTGGGCATCCTCTACGCGGTGAACACGCAGACGGGATACCTGACGCCGCCTTTCGGGACCATGCTTTTCATGATGAAAGGCATCGCGCCCAAGGAAGTGACCATGACAGATATTTACCGGTCCATCACACCCTTTGTCATCACACAGCTGGTGTGCCTGGCCCTGTGCATCATTTTCCCACAGGTGGTCTTGTGGCTCCCAAGGCTTCTTTTTGATTGACCGAATCACCAGGCCGATGGAAAGACAAAGGGTAAAATACCTATGAAATCTTTTGTCTTTATGTTTAAGAAGTATCTCTCCTGTGAGCGTGCAATTTCCTGTATCTTTCGCTAAACTTGATTCAGCAATGTTATTTCGTTCCGTGAGGGAAAAAGAACTTTTTTCGACACCAATCATAAAGGGGGAATTGAAATGAGCAAAAAAGTGAATCTGGACTGGAAAAACCTGGGCTTCAAGTACATAAAGACCGATTTCCGGTACGTTTCCTGGTGGAAAGACGGCAAATGGGACGACGGCAAACTCGTCGAAGACAACAGGATAACCTTGAGCGAAGCCGCCAACGTCTTGCACTATGGCCAGGAGTGCTTCGAGGGACTCAAGGCCTATCGAACCAAAGAGGGGGAAATCCAGCTTTTCAGGCCGGATATGAACGCTAAACGTATGCAGGACAGCGCGAGAAGGCTCCTGATGCCGGAGATTCCTGTGGAAAAGTTCATTGAGGCCTGCGATCAGGTCGTCAAGGCAAATGAAGCCTACGTACCACCCTACGGAACCGGCGCGACGCTTTATATTCGGCCCTTTCTGATCGGAGCGGGTGAAAATATCGGTGTAAAACCCACCGACGAATATCTTTTCGGGGTTTTTTGCATGCCCGTCGGCGCATACTTCAAAGGCGGAATGACTCCCGTAAATTTCATGGTGACAGAATACGACAGAGCCGCACCCAATGGAACAGGTGCGGCCAAGGTAGGCGGCAACTACGCAGCAAGCCTTCTGCCTCACGAAGAGGCCGTCAAGAAAGGTTTCGCCGACTGCATCTATCTTGACCCGGCCACTCATACAAAAATCGAGGAAGTCGGGGCGGCAAACTTTTTCGGAATTACAAAAGACAACAAGTTCGTCACGCCGAACTCGCCTTCAATTTTACCGAGTGTCACAAGGAGATCGTTACTGCAGGTCGCGAAGGACTACCTTGGCATGGACGCGGAAGAAAGAGATGTCTACATCGATGAGCTCGATAAATTCGCCGAAGCTGGAGCCTGCGGGACTGCCGCCGTCATCACACCGATCGGGGGCATCGAATACAAGGGCAAGTTCCACGTTTTCTACAGCGAAACCGAAGTCGGCCCGGTCACTAAGAAACTTTACGAAACCCTTACTGGGATACAATTCGGTGACATCGAGGCACCCGAGGGATGGATCCACGAGGTGAAATAGGAGCAAATACATCCAAAGGCCAGGCATTTTCGCCTGGCCTTTGCTTTGGGTCCTTGGTGGGTCTGCCTTCACTCATTCCTCCCGCGGACCCGTTTTAACCGGGAATTTTCCCGGGTGAGGACTATCTTTATCTATCGCTTTTCCCTGATAAAGTAATACTACTCTTTTCCCTGCTACGTGTCAAGTGTTCCGGATAATTTCTGCATTCCGGGCTACCCTTTGTAAAAGACCTCCAACCCGTCACCTGCGGCACTGGCCATCAAAAACCGTGTTATGCCCGGATGTTCCTGCCAGGCCGTATCAGGGACGCGGAAACCGACGCGCTGTATTCCATTGGAGATCGCCGGTTTCCGATTCTTATTTTCCCATCTGCTCGGTTTTTAGCCTCCCGAATCAGTTTCCTGTGCTTCGCCTGGTTTGTCAATTTTCGCCTGTGCCGACAGCCTGGCGAGAGTTTGTTTTTTCCCGTTGAGGATGTATCCTTTTTGACATGTTAGGACGCTGGCTGCCATGGAGATTCTTCGTCAAACGGACGGCAAGGGCCCATGGGATTATTGACCCCCTCGCCCTGCTGGCACGGTTGAGACGTTTCACCCAACCCTCTGAAGTTCAGGAACCTATAGAGCTCCTGCGTGCGGGGATTGTTTTTCATGCCCGTGGGCTCATAAACGCCAAGGCCATTCAGCACAACCTCGACTGGGTATGGCCCTATTGGGTCGAGCGGCAGTTCAATCCCGACGACCCCTCGTTCATTCCAAGAGCCTTTTCCTTCAGCCATGTCAACCTGACCCACAGGAACTGGACCGCTGTAGGGCATCCGGACTTGCCCATCTACCCTCTTGTCGACCCTCGAGGACTTGTCACTCCATTGTATGACGGCTGGTCCATTGATCTGTGGCTTCTCTCGGGAAATGATGAAATACTGCTCCCGTCCAAACTCGACGAGGTCCTTCAGGAGCTCGATTTTACCCCCTATCTTTCCGTTTTGACCAAGACTTCCGACAAGAGGATGAAGATTGTTTCCCGTGCAGCTCTCGTTATCGAAGAGGACTCACCTTTTTTGAGAATCGATGCAACCGGTTCTTGCCCGGAAGGCGGATGGCTCATCATCGCTTTGAGGCCCTATAACCCGGAAGGAATCCAGTTTATAGAGAAAATCCGCTACGAAAACGACCCACCCAGCCTGATTGTCAACGGCAAGACACCCGTACTTTTCGACAGGGCCCCGGAAAAAACGGTTTTTTCCGATTACCACTCCGGTGACATGCTCAACCAGCTCGGGCAAGCCCATGAAAGAAAGGTCAGCTGCAGGGTGGGCATGGCGACTGCGGCGGTCTTTTTCCCCCTTTCGCGGGGAGGGAAGACGGCAGTTGCCCTCAGGATTCCTCTGGACTCCGACCTTCCCAAAAAGGGCTTATCCCGCATCGCAAAGTCTCCTCTTCCTGCGAAAGAATCCTGGCAGAAAGCCCTGTCTCAGAGACCATCACTGGACGTTCCCGACGGAAAAATCCGTTTTCTCTACGATGCCGCCGTCAGGACCCTTATTCTGCTCTCTGCCGGTGATGCTGTTCCCGGACCCTATACTTACCGCCGGTTCTGGTTCCGCGACGCCTGTCTCATGCTCAACGTTCTTTTGGCTCTTGGCCTGACGGACAGGGCAAAGAGGATCCTTGACACCTTCCCCGCCAGACAGAAAAACGACGGATATTTCCTATCCCAGGAAGGCGAATGGGACTCCAATGGACAGGTGCTCTGGATAATGGACAGGTACCGGCAGGTTACGGGAGAAATGCCCGATCCGAAATGGGTGGACGCCGCTGAAAAAGCAGCCAGGTGGATTGTAAACAAACGCATCAAAAATGAAGCCGCAGGATTGCATGCAGGACTTTTTCCACCCGGTTTCAGTGCAGAACACCTGGGCCCCAATGATTACTACTATTGGGATGATTTCTGGGGTGTGGCAGGCCTCCGCTCTGCTTCGCGCCTTTTGGAGTTTGCAGGAAACATCGAACAAGGCAGAAGTTTTGAAACTGAGGCCCGAAATTTTGAGGAAGCCCTTTTCAGAAGCATTGACGGCATTCCCGACAGCCGGTCCCAGGGCGCCATACCCGCATCACCCTACAGGAGGATCGACGCAGGTGCTGTGGGATCCTTGGTGGCCGATTATCCGCTTCAAATTACGCCGCCGGCCGACAAGCGTATCAGGAAAACGGCGGAACTCATGTTGCAAAGATTCTTCCGCAAGGGTGCCTTTTTCCAGGACATCATTCATTCGGGCATCAACGCCTACCTGACACTCGACATCGCCGAGACGCTCCTCCGCGGGGAAGACCTCCGTTACCGAGATCTTTTCCGAAACGTAGCCGATCTTGCTTCCCCGACGGGACAATGGCCGGAAGCGATACATCCCATCACCTTCGGCGGCTGCATGGGAGATGGCCAGCACGGATGGGCAGCCGCCGAGTGGGCCATGCTTATCAGGAATCTCTTTGTCAGGGAAGAAGGCATGACGCTGGTCCTTGGTTCGGGAATCCTGCCCGAATGGATCGAATCGGGCCGTCCCCTGTCTTTCGGCCCGACAAAAACGCCCTTCGGACCTGTCTCGATCAAATTCTTTCCAAAAAACGGAAAATCCATGTTTGAAATCGACGCTGACTTTTCGAGATCCCTAAAACTTCCTGAATCGATTATCATCGCCGTACCCGGCTACAGGAAAACACACATCGAATACACGGACCAGGGCCCACTTGTCCTTGAGGAGGAAAAACCATGAATATCTGCATGTTTACCAACACATATCTCCCACACGTCGGCGGCGTCGCACGTTCCGTTTCGACTTTCGCCGAAGACCTCCGCAGTATGGGACATCGTGTCCTGATAGTGGCTCCCACCTTCCCGAATGGCGAAGCCCACGCCGAGGAAAACGATGTTCTCCGCGTTCCGGCGGTCCAGAACTTCAACGGCAGCGACTTTTCGGTGCGTATTCCGATTCCGATGTTCATCGACAGGAAGATCGATGAGTTCAGGCCCGAGGTGATTCACAGCCACCACCCTTTTCTCCTCGGGGATGCCGCCTTCCGCGCGGCCTCTCGAAGAAACCTGCCCCTCGTTTTCACACACCACACGCTCTATGAACAATACACACACTATGTTTTCCCGAATTCGGAGGTCATGAAACGACTTGCCATAGAACTTGCGACACTCTATGCGAACCTTTGCACCAGGGTCATCGCCCCGAGTGGCAGCATCGCCCGCCTGATTTCCGAACGCGGCGTAACCACCCCGATTGAAGTGATACCCACCGGCGTCGACATCGAGTTTTTCCAGTCCGGTGACGGTGAAGCCTTCAGGAGAGCACAGGGTATTCCCGAAGAGGCTTCGGTTATTGGGCATCTCGGCAGGCTGGCGCCAGAAAAAAACCTGGAATACCTAGCTGATGCAGTCGCTCTGGCCCTCAAGAAAATGCCGGAAACGGCGCGTTTTCTTGTTGTGGGCGAAGGCCCTAGCGGAAAAACTATTCGGAAAATTTTCGACAGGGAAGGTCTCTCCGACAGGCTGGCCATGCCTGGCAAAACGACAGGACAGAAGCTGGCCGACGCCTACAAGGCCATGGACCTTTTCGTTTTCTCGTCGAAGTCCGAGACCCAGGGCATGGTTCTGGCCGAAGCCATGGCGGCGGAAATCCCCGTCATCGCCCTTGATGCGTCGGGCACAAGAGACATCATCAAAGACGGTGAAAACGGACGACTTTTGCCCGAAGACACGCCGGCACCGACATTTGCAGAAGAAATCACCGGTTTTTTTCGTGAACGCGAGAAAGCGGAATCCTGGAAGAAAAGCGCTGTCCAGACCGCCCGCGAGCTTTCACGGACTGCCACCGCGGAAAAACTGGCCAGATTGTACGAATCATTGCCCAGGGACGTTCCCCGGGAAGGAACCGGCATCGAAGGAACACCCGATGCCTGGGATGAGTTTCTGCGCACAGTCAAGGCGGAATGGAAGCTGCTGACGGGAAAACGGGATGCCCTTCTGAAAGTGGTCAAAAAAGAAGGCGACAAATGACATCAGCCAAGACACGGAAAAGGAGGGCCCATTGGATAAAAAAAGAAGAAAAGAAATCCTCTCTGTAGCACTGGTAGCTCTGCTTGCCGCGGCGACTGCCGCTGCTATGTATACAGTCGTCAGGCTCGAAATCTATGAAAAGCTCATTACCTACATCAGCGAGAGCATACCCCCTCTTTTTTTCATTGGCGCGCTGCTTGTCCTTCCCGTTTTCGGCTTCACCATAAGGGCCTTTCTAGTGTTGGGTGGGATGATCTTCGGAGTCTCGCAGTTCATCCTGATCTGGATCCTCATCCTTCCTCTTCATGTTCTCGCCGCCTATTACATTGCCCGTTGGATGAGAACACCTCTGACGGAATTTCTCTGCCATCGGATGGGGGTGCGAATCCCGACCCCCCCACGGGAACATGTCGCCAAATTCAGCTTCCTGTTTCTGGCCTTTCCGGGACTGCCCTATGCCGCAAAAAATTACATTCTCCCTCTTGCAGGCGTTCCCTTCAGGTACTCCGTTATCATGAACACCATCGTCCAGGGCCTCATAGGCCTTCCGTTCATCATCCTGGGAGAATCGGCAGCGAACATCAACCTGACGGCCTTCAACATCACCCTCGCAGTCATGGTCGTTATTTACATTCTCAGGTGGTGGCTCAGAGACAAGCTCGGTGAATGAACAGCTCCACGCGGGAGGGTTACGGATGTTACATCGACGCGTCGACAAAGGCCTCCAGCCGCCCGAGACGGTCCGATAGATCATTGAGGACGGTCTGAATCTGTCTTTCGTTCTCCTCAACCAGACCGATGCGTTCCGAGAGAGCCTCCAGTGTATCCGTGGTCACCTTGTCTTCCCTCTCCGCCTCAATCTGCGCCAGACGCTGGGTCATGCTCTCTTCAAGTTTCTGAAGCTTGCCGGAGTTCTGCTCAATCCCTGATTCGGTTTTTTCGATCCGTGCGGCCAGTTTCTCTTCAAGGCTTTTCAGGACTTGCGCATTTTCTTTGGCCAGTGCCTCTATTTGCCCTATCCTCTGCACCAATGTCTTTTCCAGTTCCCGGAGCTTCCCTGCATTCGCCTCGGTTCCGTTTTCAACCTTTTCGATCCGCGCGGAAAGGGTCTCATCAATGCCGGAGATGGCTTTCGCGTTCTCCGACGTCTTTGTTTCGAATTTTTCCAAACCAGCCGCGAGTTCCTTTTCCAGGCCGGCGATCTTTTCGGAATTGGCGGCGATCTCTTCTTTTACGCCAGTCAGCATTCGGGTCAGTTCCTCCCTGACAGCCCCGGTTTCGCCACTGTTTTCCTTGACCGCAGTCAAGGCTGACTCAAGCCGTTTTTTCAATTCGGCTTTCGTCGCGTCAAGCCCGACGGCATTCTTTTGGACTGCCTCCGTATTGGCTTCGATCCGACCGGTCAGATCTTTCATGACCTGTTCAAAATTCTCCGAATTTGACTGCACATCCGCTTCGATCGTCTCGACTCGCACCGTCAGTGCTTCGATTTTTTTCCCGAGCTTTCCTACATCGTCGTTAATACCACTCGCAGAAAGCGCGACAAGGGCGCTCAAAACGGCAATCGCTGTGGCCACGATGGCAAGTATCTTGAAGGTTTTCATTTCTGCTGCAGTCCTTTCGGACCTCTGGTTTCCCGCATTTGCATTTTTCTGATTTTCTTTCATTCCATACCCCTCCTTCGATACAGATCGACTCCCAACAAGTCACTCCCATACAAATCGATGCTGTTCTGCCCTGATAACTTCCTGTCCCTGGTATTTTATACCACGGTGACCCAGGCTCGGTCCCGAAATGCCAAAAAAAATGCAGAGGAGGCGTGAAGGACAAAACACCCTTGTGACTTTCGACCCACTCGCTGAAAGTGGTCACCGTTGTCGAAAGGAAATCGTGAAAGAACCAGTACTTTTCCGCAATCTCCCTGGAACCTGCGATCCTGCCGATTCTGAGTCCCGGAAGCCGGAAGGACTTTGAGAGGCCCCTTGCGACGATGACCTT
The DNA here is from genome assembly GCA_049974925.1 of Thermovirgaceae bacterium. Lineage (GTDB taxonomy): Bacteria > Synergistota > Synergistia > Synergistales > Thermovirgaceae > UBA1876. The sequence goes on from JBNGDE010000015.1 coordinate 20,424, forward strand.
GTTATACATTCCCCGGAAACTCGGCGTCTCCTTTTTGACTTGCTCGGCACCGTGGCAAACTTCATTCGAAAGGAGATAGGCTCCCACGCTGCAGGGCACAGATAACTCCCCTAAATTGCATTACATTATCAGCATACCTTGATGTCGTATGGAAAAATTGTAGCACCTGCTGGAAAGTCAAGTCCCAGAACTGCTGTAAATTCGGACCCGGTTACATAGTCACCGCCACG
>JBNGDE010000016.1:0-20263 GCA_049974925.1 Thermovirgaceae bacterium
TCGCGGATCGTAGCGAGGTTCGGACTCATAGACGTCACTCCTGTGTGTTTGATAGGAGTATTTTATCACACAGGACCTCACATTTCAAGCACAAATCGAAAAATAATTAATCCATACTCAATCAATAGATCGTTTTCTCAATATTCGTTTTTCCTGTATCCTCCTCGTCACACCCAGGGAATCGAGCAGTTCAAGGATGGGCAGAATAAATTTTCGGCTCGACCCAGTTGCGTCCCGAACGGTTCCGATCGTAATCTCACCCTCGATTTCGGCTAACGTCTCCACAACCTTGGAAAGGGTCTGTCGGTCGATGACATATCCACCCTGAAGTGTAAAGATCTTTTTCTGGACTTTCAGCATGTCCAGCGCCTCTTTCAACTGGTTTTCCTGAATCTCCAGAACCTTTTGAAGTTCTTCGACATCAGCCATGTTGACACCCTTTTTGCTGCAGAACGTAAGGATGGCATTGGCCCTCTCGTTGAGGGCACCTTCCTTTTCGGGCACAAAGCCCGGAAGATGGAGCCGCTGCGACGTTTCTTCCAGATATCCGTCAGCGACAAGCTTTTCGATCACTTTCCTGGCCGTACGGGGATGAAAATTTCCCGGCAACTCTTTGGAAAGGTCTTCTGCGGTCATCCCCGGACTTTCCGGTTGCCCTTTGTGAAGAGCCTCCAGGATTTCTTTGGCGGAAGAGGCGATTTCGGAATAAAAGGAGCTGATCATAACATCAAGGTCCGGAGCGTTGAACAGTACAACGGCTCCTTTTTGCTCCATCTCCAAGAGTTCTCGCGACAAGGTTTTTCCTTCTTCCTGAGTTTTTACCGCCAGATCCGGAATCGTTCCGTATTTCTGTCGTAGAAGATACAACCGGAGCCTTTCATCGGCATTGCGTGTTTCCGAAAGGGCTTCAAGAAACTTCCGGTAGGATTCCCTTGATTTCTTCCCCTTCGTCCGGGTTCCCTCCGGCGACAAAATCCTTCCCCCGCCTATGGTCCTCAGGGGACTGTAGAATCTGAAGATAAATGCCTGATTAATCGATGCGGTGAGGGGTTCCTCGGGGAAAAGCTGGGCGAAGCCTTCAGCACCCGGTTCTATTGTTTTACGATCCAGGAGGGAGACCCTTGCAAGGACATCGGAAGTACCCGTATGAAGCCGAACTAGTTGCCAGTGTTTCAAAGGCTTTCCGGCTGAGGGAAGCAACTTCAGTGTGACATCAAGGCATTGTGTCGGACGATAAATCCCCTCCGCACACAGAACATCCCCCCTCGAGAGATCTTCCATGGAGACGTCGGCAAGGCTGATAGCGGTTCTCTGGCCCGCTGTCGACTCGTCGACGGGTTTGTCATGCACCTGAATGGACCGTACGTAGGTTCTTTTTCCGAGAGGCATGATTTCGAGGATGTCGTTAACCCGAATTTTCCCACGGTACGCCGTTCCGGTTACGACAGTGCCAAACCCCTTGACCCTGAAGGCCCGGTCCACGGGCATGAAAAAAGCTCCTTCAGGAGTCTTCCTTCGGAGGCTTTCAACCATCTCTGCGATGAGGCCACGAAGTTTTTCGATTCCTGTCCCGCGCAGGGCGGAAACAACTGCCACAGGCATCTTTTCAAGAAAAGTTCCCTTGACTTCTTCCCTGATCTCTTCTATGGCGAGTTCAAGCAATTCATCATCGACGGCATCGGCCTTCGTGACGGCAATGACACCTTTTTCAACCCCGAGCAAGCCAAGTATCTCTAGGTGTTCCCGCGTCTGTGCCTTCACGCCCTCATCGGCGGCGACGGTAAAAATGACCCCATCTATTCCTGCAGCTCCTGCTACCATCTGTCTGATGAAACGTTCATGGCCGGGTACATCGACAACACTTACAACGCGCCCTCCCGGCAGTTCAAGGGGAGCGAAGCCGAGCTCAATGGTGATCCCCCGTTTTTTTTCATCGCGCAACCTGTCGCAGTCAACGCCCGTCAAAGCCCGTATCAATGTTGTTTTCCCGTGGTCTATGTGTCCCGCGGTCCCAAGTACGACCGGGTATTCCGGCATTGTCGCGTCCCTCCCGTTTTCATTTATGCGAAAGGTTTTTCATTGCGTCGGCAATAATTCTCTCGTCACCATCCAGCAGCGTTCTGACGTGAAGGATAACCGCCCCACCCTCTATCACGCCAATGACGGGTATACTGTGGCGACGCAGACCGTCAAGAATTTCCTGTTCGTCAAGGTTTTTCGATTCAAGCCGGAGTCCTCTTCCTTTAAGTGACGTTTCCGGGAAGGCTCCTCCCCCCACGACGTCCTCAACTTCTGTAATGCTCATGTCCCACGTGTCGTCGACAGTCTCGAGAATCTGCTCCCGGAGGTTTTTCGCGACCTTCTCGAGATCATTTGTCGACTCTGCAAGCATTCTGAGTGTCGGGATCCTGAGATAATTTCCCTCAAGATACAGCCTGAGCGTTCTTTCCATGGCCGCGAGGGTCATCTTGTCGATCCTGAGGGCTCTCAAAAATGGGTGTTTCTTCAGTCTTTCCACATGTGGCCTTCTGCCGACGATGCACCCCGCCTGCGGTCCCCCGAGAAGCTTGTCCCCCGAAAATGTTACAAGATCCACTCCTGCCTCAATACACTCTCTCACCGTTGGCTCTCCGGAAAGGCCGAATTCGCTGCAGTCAACGAGAACCCCGCTACCAAGGTCTTCAGCAAACAAGAGATCCTTTTCCCTTGCAAGGACTGCGAGCTCTTCTCGAGAAGGCGAAGAATGAAAGCCGACAATGCGGAAATTCGATGGGTGAACTCTTAAAATCATGCGCGTCCGTTCCGAGAGGGCATTCCTGTAGTCATCAAGACGTGTTCGGTTAGTTGTTCCGACTTCCACGAGCTTCGCCCCGGAAAGCGCCATGATGTCTGGGATGCGAAAGGATCCGCCGATTTCAACCAATTCACCCCTGGAGACAATAACTTCCTCATCGGAAGCAAAGGCGGAAAGAAGCAGAAGCACTGCGCCGGCATTGTTGTTGACCACAACGGCACCGTCGCTTCCCGTCAGCTGGCAGAGAAGCCATTCGACGTGATCGTTTCTCTGCCCGCGTTCTCCCGATCCGACATCGTATTCAAGAGTATTGTAGTGTGTTGCCGTCTGGTTCACGGCTTCCACGACTTCGGGGGCGAGGCAGGAACGCCCGAGGTTCGTGTGGACTACCACGCCAGTGGCGTTGACAACCCTGTCCAGGCTCGGGCTGGAATATTTTGCAAGTCTTCCTTCGATTTCTGCCTGGATGTTTTCCAGCGAAACGGAACCGGTTTTTCCGGCAAGTATGGACTTTCTCACATCGCCGATAACCTCTGCAACAACTGATTTGACGGCCTTCCTTCCAAGGGGTTTTTCAAAAATGGATATTTCCCGAAGCGACAGGACCTCATCCATAGCGGGCAACTGTCTCAGCATGTTTCTCTGATTCTGGTCCATTTTCAGGCAGGCCTCCCGAATTGCTTTTGATGCAACAAGTTTACAGCATTGCCCTTTTCTCATGAAATCCGCCGCCCACGCGATCGAAAATCTTCGCCTCATGATATTATTCGGGTGTACGAATTCCCAATAACGAGGTGAACAGAATGCAGCGGATAGACGCACGAGGCATGGCTTGCCCGAAACCTGTCATAATGGCAAAAAAGGCCGTCGATGAAGGATCCGGGCCGTTCGAGGTGGTCGTGAACTCGAAGGTTTCGGAAGCCAACGTCAAGCGTTTTCTTGAAAGTCAGGGATACAGGGTCTTTTCCACAGAAAGCCCGCCCGGTACATTCACCCTGAAGTGCTTGCCGCCCGAGGGGGAAAACGAAAAAGCAGCTGAGCAGGTTTTGTCGGAACTCCAGGAAGAACGCCAAAACAGTAAAACCGTTACGGTCCTGATCACCACATCGGTTCTCGGGAAAGGCGATGACTTGTTAGGAGAGGCCCTCATGAAAGCATTTCTCGGCACACTTGCAGGGTCAGCGGGCTTTACGGGGACCATCGCTCTCATGAACAGCGGTGTTATGCTCGCCCTTGCGGAAAATTCCGCCTCGGAAAGCCTGCGCCTTCTTGTGGACGGCGGATGGCGCCTTCTCGTGTGCGGGACATGTACGAACCACTACGGAATCACTGAAATGGTCTCTGTCGGAACTGTATCGAACATGTTTGAAATAGCCGGGGCGGTTTTATCGGCGGACAAGACTGTGACCCTGGCCTGATATCATGTTAAGGAACCGGGCAATAACAGTTCCCACAGGGAGTTCCCCACTCTCAGGCCTTCCGGTGTCAAGGCAGTTTTTTTGCCCTGATGCAGAAGGTAGTGTGCAGGAATTTGTCCAAGCCGGCTGACAAGTCGCTTCGCGCATTCTGGTCCGAAACGGCTTTCAAAACGCTCAAGGTCCAGCCCCCAGGAAGTCCGCATGGCCAGGATGGCTGCTTCCGAAGCTGCTTTATCCTTTGCAAGTCGTTCCGAGAATTCCTTCACGCTGCGCCCTGCACCCAGCCTTTTGCAATAGGCTTCAAGGGAAGCAACGTTTTTATATCTCCTGCCATTGATGAAGCCCCATGCGGAAGGCCCGAGACCAATGCAGTCCCGTCCGTACCAGTAGCCGAGGTTGTGCAGGCACCAGCTTCTGTCACGGGAAAAACTCGAGACTTCGTACTGGCAGTACCCTTTCAGGGACAAGTAGTATTGCGCCCACCTGTACAGGGGATACCCTGAAGGCACGTCGTCCGGGGGGGCATCAGCCCATGCTGATCCCGGCTCTATGGACAGTTCATAGGCTGAAATGTGGAAGACCCCTTTGTGTACCAGCGTACGGACCGTGTCGTGCCAGCTTTGAAGGTTTTGCCCGGGTATCCCGAAGATGACGTCGCAACTGGTAACCAGCCCTGAGGCAAGAGACGCATCCAGAGCGTCAAGAGCCTGCCTGGAATCATGAAGGCGACCAAGCCGTAAAAGTTCCGGATCCCGGAGACTCTGGATTCCCAGGCTTATCCGCGTCGCCCGCCAGCTGGTCCAAAAATCAAGATGTACATCCTTCAACGATTCAGGGTTGGCTTCGACCGTCAGTTCCTCGAGCTCCGAGAGATCAAAGTTTTCCTCCAGCAAGGTTGCGAGTCTTTCCCATTGCCTGAGCGAAAGCATCGTCGGTGTACCACCCCCAATGTAGAGGGTCCGGATCGGTCTGGAAGAATGAAAGGACCGCTTCCAGCCGGCGATTTCTTTTCCCAAAGAGTCGAGAAACAGTTCCTGGGGAAATTCTGCCGGTTCTACACTGTAAAAGGCGCAATAATGGCACTTCCTCCGGCAAAAAGGAACATGTACATACAGGGAGAGCCCTTCGGCGAAATCTCTCAGTCGGGACCCTCCTCCTCGGATTGAAGGAATGACAGGAAAGCTTCCTGGGGAATGGAGACCTTGCCGATCTGCTTCATCTTCTTTTTGCCTTCTTTCTGTTTTTCCAGCAGTTTCCTCTTTCTTGTCACATCTCCTCCATAGCACTTTGAAAGGACATCCTTGCGGAGGGGTTTGATATTTTGACGGACGATTACGCGCTTTCCTATGGCCGCTTGAATGGGAACTTCGAAAAGCTGGCGAGGAATAAGCTCCTTCAGTTTTCTGACAGCTGCCTGGCCCCGGCGGTAGGCTTCTTCCCGGTGACAAATGAAGGAGAAGGCATCAACAGGGTCTCCGCCAATCAGGACATCCACCTTGACCAGGTCAGAAACCCTGTAGCCGATATGTTCGTAATCTACGGAGGCATAGCCCCTTGTCACGGATTTGAGCTTGTCATGAAAATCAATGATGAATTCGGCGAGGGGGATGTCATAAACAACCCGTGCCCGTTCGGGCGTAATGTAATCCATGCTGCTGAAAACACCTCGTCTGTCCTGACAGGTCTGCATGACTTTGCCGACGTACTCCCCTGGAACGAATACGGTCACCCGTATGAAAGGCTCGCTTATTTCATCGATTTCACCAGTCTCGGGAAAATCAGAAGGCTTGTGGGCTTCGATGACGGAACCATCAGAGCAACGGATTCTGTAGACCACGTTCGGTGCCGTGGCAACAAGGTCTATGTCAAATTCCCGTTTCAGACGCTCCCTGGCGATATCCATATGAAGGAGGCCGAGAAAGCCGCACCTGAAACCGAAACCCAGTGCTGTTGACGTCTCGGGCTCGAAGAATATGGCCGAGTCATTGAGCTGGAGCTTTTCGATAGATTCCCGAAGTTGTTGGTAATCCTCCCGTTCAACGGGATAAAAACCACAGAAAACGACGGGTTTGACCTTTTTGTATCCGGGAAGAGGCTTTGCTGCCGGTTTGTTTGCAGTTGTGACCGTGTCGCCGACGCGGGCTTCAGAGACAGATTTGACATTTGCAATGAGGTACCCCACATCTCCGGGGCCCAGTTCGTCGACGGGGCGCATATCAGGCCGGAAAAGGCCTATCTCCTCTACCTGGTACGTCCTCGACGTCGCCATGAAAGATATGGTGTCCCCAGTTTTTATCGAACCATTCGCAACCCTTATGGAACAGATGACCCCCCTGTAGTTATTGTATATCGAATCGAAAACGAGGGCTTGCAACGGCGCGTCCGGGTCTCCCGTCGGCGGAGGCACCTTATCCAGTATGGCCTGAAAAATTCCTTCTATTCCCGTGCCGTCCTTGGCACTGACCAGACAGGCTTCCGAAGCGTATATGCCGATGAGGTCCTCAAGCTCTTTTTTTACAACCTCAGGCTGGGCGGAGGGAAGATCGATCTTGTTGATGACCGGAATAATTTCGAGTCCCTGTTCAACGGCAAGATAGGCGTTTGCGACCGTTTGAGCCTCAACGCCCTGGGAAGCGTCCACGACAAGCAGGGCCCCCTCGCAGGCGGCAAGGGACCTGGACACCTCGTAACCGAAATCTACATGTCCAGGCGTGTCGATAAGGTTCAGAATATATTGCCGCCCGTCCGGGGCGGTGTATTGCATCTGGACGGGCACCAGCTTGATGGTGATGCCCCTTTCCCTTTCCAGGTCGAGGGAGTCGAGTACCTGCTCTCGCATGTTCCTTGCCTCGACGGTCATGGTCCTTTCAAGCATTCTGTCTGCCAAAGTCGATTTGCCGTGATCAATGTGAGCGATAATGCAAAAATTTCGTATTCGCAACAACCTGTTATCCATAACATCACTCCCGCTGAAGAACGTCCCATATTCTAGCGGGACCAGACATTCTTGTCATGAGCGGTGCCGGACCAACGTCACCAGTTGCATTACAAGCGGCGACGTTCATCCTGCCAAGCAAGAAGCTGCTCACGTGTATTGATATTCATGAAGGATTGGCGGTAACCGGGGATATCCCGGAAACAATCTTCCGAGACATCCGTCGGAAGGATCTTTTCAAAAATGGAAGTAACTTTCCTGATACCCCGATTCAGAAATTCCTCCACGTCGGGCAGGATTTTGGTTGCGTAGAAAGCATGCAGGGGTTCCCTGAACCCGTCCAGAAGCGGGACCACTGCCCTGGAATCGTCCTTGCTGCAATCCCAGATCCGTCTAACGACGCTTTCCATAAGACCGGGCATATCGCATCCTGCAAGAAATATCCAGTCGCTGGTCGCCGCCTTCATGCCCTGAAAAAGCCCCTCAAGGGGACCTTTTCCCCTTGCGGAATCAATGACGATTCCGTCGATCAGTGAAAGACCATTTTCACCGGCGCCCGCCTTTTCAAAAACCTCGGCGTCACGTGGTGAACATGAAATCAGGACCTCGCGACAGAAAGGCGAAACCCGGCTGATCATCACGTCAATCATCCGTTTTCCGCCAACATCCAGAAACATTTTTCGCATGCCTAGACGCTTCCCCTCGCCTCCGGCCAGAATGACGGCGGTTACAGGCAAAGGGTATGGCGCGCGGTCCTTCTCGCTTTTGAAAGATTTCATCCGGTCTGGGAAATCCTTTCTCTCCTGAATCCTTGTCCTGCAGTTTTTCCAGAAACGAAAAAGGACTGATGGACCTTTTGCAGTATCTGGGAAACATTCATGGCATCGAAGACGGGAAAGTGCCCTAGACGACGGCGGACACTTCCTCAAGCTTTGTTGAAGGGTATATGTTACATGCAACGCACCTGAAGGAAAACAAAAGGCCCGCCGAACGTTCTTTGGTGTCCTTACATGCCCATATATGCCTTGCGGACTTCCTCGGAATCAAGAAGCTCCCGGGCTGTTCCGGAATGGACGATGCGTCCTGTCTGGATGACATAGCCTCTGTGGGCGATTTCGAGGGCTTCCTGTACCATTTGTTCAACAAGCAATATCGTGGTCCCCGTCTTGCTGATTTCGACGATGGTTTCCATAACTTTCTCCACGAGGGCGGGCATCAGTCCGAGTGACATTTCATCGATCATGAGGAGTTCGGGGTCGCACATCAGGCCTCTTGCAATGGCGAGCATCTGCTGCTCGCCGCCGCTCATTGTTTCGGCAAGCTGTTTCTGCCGTTTTTCGAGGATCGGGAAAAGGCTGAAAACCTTTTCAAGTCGTGATTCGATAACCCCCCTGTCCTTTTCAATAAATGCCCCCAGTTCAAGGTTCTCCCGTACCGTCAGTTTGGCGAAAAGACGCCTTCCCTCGGGAACATAACTGATCCCTTTTTTGATCGTCTCATGCGCGGGGGTATTGCTGATATCCTCTCCGCGGAAGAAGATTTTCCCGCTGAACGGGTGTATCATTCCCGCAATGGTCCGCATGGTCGTCGTCTTGCCGGATCCGTTGACACCCACAATGGCAACCAGCTCTCCAGGGTACACCGTGAGGGAGACTCCGAAAATAACCGGAATTCCCCCGTATCCGCTTCGAATGTTTTCGACCTTCAGAATCGGCTCGTTATTCATTTTCCTCAGCCTGCCTAACACGCTTTTCCTTGAGTCTTCGGCTGTATTTTTCGCCGAAATACGCCTTAATCACACGTTCATCGTTTATGATTTCCTCCGGCGGCCCCTCAGCGATTTTGACGCCACCGTCCAGGACGACAACCTTGTCCGCAATGGGCATGATGGCTTCCATGATATGCTCGACGACGAGAAGCGTAACCCCCCTGTCACGGATGCTGCAGATCAGATCCACGGCTTCACGGATCTCTGTGGTGGTAAGGCCGGCCATGGCCTCGTCAAGCATCAAAAGGGTCGGTCCCGTCGCCAGCGCCCGCGCAACCTCGAGCCGTTTTTTATATCCTATCGTCAGATCTCCCGCAGGTTTCCCGGCGAGGTCATCCAGACGGCAGTCAGCAAGGCACCTTTTCGCCACCTCATGAGCCTCCTTCGGGTCAGCGACACGCAGGAACGCTCCGACCAGGACATTGTCGAGCACGCTCATTTCATTAAAGGGGTGCACCACCTGAAAGGTTCGCACGGCACCTTTTCTCGTCATCGCATGGGCAGGCAGATCGGTGACATCCTCTCCTTTGTAAAATACCTTACCATCTGTAACCTTGTAAAACCCGGAGACGCAGTTGAAAAGTGTCGTCTTCCCGGCTCCATTGGGTCCTATGAGTCCGACGATTTGACCTTTCTCTATGGAAAAGCTGACCGAATCGTTCGCCACCAGTGACCCGAACTTTTTTGTGAGGTTCTGTATTTCAAGGAGAGACATGTCATTCGCCACCTTCCCGGTTCACCATTTTCCCCCGGCGCCAACGCATGAAGTCAGACACAAGTCCCATAATTCCCTTCGGCTGTTTGACGACGACGATGATAATAAGCAACCCGAAAATAATCAGGTCTACGCCACCGCCGATTCCACCCCAAATGGCGCGCGTATATTCCTGTAAGGGGACGAGGACGGCTGCTCCCAGAAGCGGGCCGAAAAGGGTTCCCGAGCCGCCAAGAATGGTGACGAGGACGAATTTCATCGACATGTCCAGGGACATAACCATGGGAGGGTCAACGCGATAGTTATACTGCGCGAAAAAGGCTCCACAGAGTGCGGCGAGGGCGGCTGAGACCGCCATGGCTGTAAGTTTTGTTTTCGTGCTGTCGACTCCGAGGGCTTCGGCTGTTTCCTGCCCCTCTCGAACGGCACGTAGGTAATACCCTATCCTGTGGCGTTCCATCCAGCGTACGATGCCGAAGACAATGACAAAAATGGCCAGCGCTCCGTAGTAATATCCGACTTTCGACTGATACCAGACAAAGTTGACAACACCTTGTTTCGTTATGGAATAATCCAGTCCGATCGCTCCTCCGACCCAGTACCAGACCATGAAAAGCCTGTTGAATATCTCGACGATGGCGAAAGTGGCAATGGCAAAATAGTGCCCGGAAAGCCTGAATACAGGCCAGCTTATCAAAACGGCGACCACTGCTGCAAGGATGACGCCGACGACCATCCCCGGCCAGGGGGTCAGGCCGTACTTCACGACGGCCATCCCGGCACCGTAGGCACCTATCCCGAAGAACACTGAATGCCCGAAGGAAACCTGGCCACAATACCCGCCAATGATGTTCCACGCCTGCGACATGGCGGCCATGAGGAAAACCATGAGGATGACATGCATTGTCAATGAATTTTCCCGGATCCCACCGACTGCGGGCAACAGGGCTGAAAGAATGATGAAGCCCAAAAGGAATAGGTCTTTTGTCTCAAGATTTTTCCTCATTGGCCCATCACCACCCAAAAAGGCCCCTTGGCCTTAACATGACTACGACAAGGTAAAGAGCGAAAACAGCCACGTATTTGAACACGGGCGCAATGTAAAACCCGCTCAAGGCCTCTATCAGACCGATGAGCAGCGCCGCCAGTAGGGCTCCGGGAATGCTCCCGAATCCCCCCATGGCGACAATGACAAAGGCAAGAAGTCCGAAAAGAAGACCCACTTCCGGATGAACCGCCAGATAGGAAGGAAGAAGTCCGCCGGCAATTCCCACACAGGCTCCACCGAGACCGAAGACAAACAGATAGATCTTCTCCGTATCAATTCCCATCAATTCCGCCGCATCCTTGTCCATTGCCGTCGCCTGAATCGCCCAGCCGAGGCGGGTCTTTTTTATCATATAAAAAACGAGAAAAACGACAATCAATGCCAACAGGCCGGTAGCCACCTGCGGAGCAGGCAATACAATCCGCCCGAATTCGAGTGTTTTACCTCCAAGTATAGTTTCTGACAAAAGACGGAAGTTCGGGGAAAACCTGTTCAAACAGAAGTTTTTTAGAACCATGGACAAACCGAATGTGGCCAAAAGTGCGGAAATGGCTGAACGCCCGATGGTGTGCTTGATGATCAGTCGGTAGGTAAGCGCTCCGATCAAAAAGAGAAAAGCTCCTGAAACGATCCAGGAAAAGACCGGATCGATCCCGAAAAGTGCTCCGAGCCAAAAACTCGTGTACATTGCCACCATAAGATATTCGCCGTGGGCGAAATTGATGACATCCATGACACCCCAGATCAGGCTCAGTCCCGTGGCGACAAGTGCATAGATCATGCCGTTTATAACACCGCTGGCGACGACCTGCAGAAAATCAGACATTGGAGAACCACCTCATCAGCTTTACGATTCAACACTGACCGTCCTGACAGGCTGCAGGCAGCAGAGATCGTATTTTCTGCTGCCTGCAGCTATGGTACTGTTTTGGTTTTGATTCTGTCTCCGCTGTTTTTGTCCTCTTTTCGCCTTACCTTTCGTCCCAAGGCACCATCGGGATGACGGGATCAGCCTGTTTGTAATTTTCCGGGTAAATGATGGTGTACTCTCCGCCCTGGAGCTGTGTCAAGAAACTCCTGGCACGAATGTTTTGACCGCCGGGGGCAAATTCGACCTTGCCGCCTAGTGAAAGAGGCGATTCCCAGACATTTTCGTGAAGGGTTTTCGCAACGGTGTCATAATCGAGGGTCCCCGCCTTTTCAATCGCCTGGGCGAGTACCAACATGGCGACAGCTTCCTGGATGCTGTCGCTGTCAAAAGGAACGCTGGGGTTCGTCTTCTCCTTGTAGATCGCTTCAACGGGGGCCACGTCGGGCATCAAGTGGGCAAACTGGGGTGCATAGCCCATTCCGCCGGCGAAATAGTTTGCGTCATCGCCGAGTTGTTTCGTGATCATGGGATCCTGGTAGCCCGTGCAGTAGTTCAGTGCAACTTTCGGAAGCCAGTCAAATTGTTTCATGGTCCGGACCCAGAGAGTATAGTCGCCGCCCAGACATGCGCCGAAAACTACGTCAGGATCAGCCGATTTCAATGTCTGGACTTCGCTGTCCATGCTCGTGGCACCCGGATTGAAGGGGACGTCAGCCACAACATCAAAGCCGGCTTCTTTCGCAGCCGCCTTGCCCTCGTCGGCGGCGTGCTTCCCGAATTCGGTGTTTTCGTAAATCAGTCCGATGGTCTGAAGATCCGTTCCCATTGTTTCGTTCGCCCATTTCATGAATTCGACAAACTCGTGGGATTCCGTCTTGTCCGTTGGTGCCAGGCGGAAGAAATATTTGAAGTCACGTTCCGTCAACGCCGCAGAACTCGAGCACCCACACATGAAAAGTTTTCCCTGCATCTCTGCAACGAAGCTCGCCGGTTTTGTTACGGCGCTGTTGTAGCTGCCAATGATGGCGTACACCTTTTCCTGGTTGAAAAGGCGTTCCGCTTCGGATTTACCGACATCGGGTTTCCCCTGGTGGTCGGCGTGGACCAGGACGATCTTGTGTCCGTCAAGAATTCCTTCCTGCTCTGCAAGGGGAATGTTCATACCAGGATAGGAATTATTGATCACTTCCACCGCCGACTCTACTGCCGCCTGGCATCGCTGACCTGCCGTTGCGCAAGGTCCGGAAAGGGGGAACAACGTCCCTATCTTGATCACCTTTTCTGCAGCAAGACCTGCTCCGGCAAACACCCCTCCAAATAACACCGCAACTGCCAAAACCGCCAAGAAACGCTTTGGTGCCAATTTCCGCATATTGCTTCTCCTCCTTTCGGTTTCAAACATGGCGCTTTGTTTGTTAAAAAAATAACATATTTACTACCAAAGTTGACATTTATTGCTAGACGATAAATAATGTTAGGCACAAAACCCAGACAAGAAAGCCAGGTGTTTTCCAGTGGATACTCGTCGACCATTATACGAGGGAAAGGCAAAAAAACTATTCCAGAGCAACAATCCGCAACAGCTTCTGCTGGAATACAAGGACTGCCTCACGGCATTCAACGCCCGGAAGGAATCTACTGTGAAAGGTAAAGGAACACTCAATAACCTCATCAGCGCCCTTCTCTTCGAATACCTCTCGAGATCAGATATCAAAACACATTACATACAAACATTAGACAAAAATCGACAGCTTGTCAAAAAAACTCGCATCATTCCCCTGGAGGTCGTCTTGCGAAACGTGACGGCCGGATCTCTCTGCAAAAGACTGGGAGTTCCTGAGGGCAAGAAAATCGAACCGGCCCTTGTCGAATTCTATCTTAAGAATGACGATCTTGATGACCCCCTTGTGACCGAGGAGCAGGCCGTCGCTTTTGGATGGGCCACCCGCGACGAAATAGAAGAAATGAAAGCAATAACACGAAAGGTAAACGATGTCCTTCGAGAAATCTTCGCTTCAAAAAACATACTCCTTGTCGACTTCAAGCTCGAATTCGGCCGAACCGGTGACGGGGATCTCGTCGTGGCCGACGAAATTTCGCCGGATACCTGTCGTCTTCGTGATGCCTCAAGCGGAGACAGCTTGGACAAGGACAGATTCAGGAAGGATATGGGTAACGTTCTCGAAGCCTATCGGGAAATATGGCACCGGTTGTCCGGTGATGGGGAAGAATCATGAGGTATACCGTGGAAGTGCTCATTTACCTGAAAGAGGGCGTGCTCGACGCACAGGGGAAAGCCGTCAGACAATCTCTTCTGAGGCTTGGTTTTGACGAACTCGAGGAAGTGCGTATCGGGAAATATATCCGGCTTGTGCTCGACGCCCGAAACAAAGATGAAGCGAAATCACTGGGTGAAAAAATGTGCTCAGAACTCCTCGTCAATGAATTGATCGAGGATTTTGACGTAAAGGTTGCGGACTGACCATGCGCGCCGCTGTCATCGTCTTTCCGGGGAGTAATTGTGACAGGGACGTGGTCCATTCACTCCAGACCTCCGTCGGTGCGAAAACCGAAAGAGTCTGGTATGAATCACGGGATTTGCCGGACAAGGTGGATCTCGTCGTCCTTCCCGGCGGGTTTTCCTACGGCGACTATCTCCGTTGTGGAGCCATGGCGGCGCGGACTCCGATCATGAATGCTGTCCGGCGATTCGCGGAAACGGGCGGGCTCGTCCTCGGGATCTGCAACGGTTTCCAGGTGCTTACCGAATCTCGGCTTCTGCCGGGGGCTATTTTGGCAAACAACAGTTTGACCTTTATCTGCAGGAAGTGCACCGTTCGGGTTGAAAGGACGGACACACCCTTCACGCTTTGCTGCAAACCCGAACAGGTGCTTGACATGCCCATAGCCCATCATGAAGGACTTTATTTTTTGCCGGAAAATGATCTGGACCGCCTAAAAAAGGAGAACCGCGTCGTCTTCAGGTATTGCGGCCCCGATGGAACACTCGGTGATTCCTGGAATCCCAACGGCGCACTGGATCACATAGCGGGAATCGTGAACGAGAAGGGTAACGTCCTGGGACTCATGCCCCATCCCGAACGTTCCGCCGAGAAAATCCTCGGTTCACGCGATGGAGCTTTCATATGGGAATCCCTGAGGACCTGGCTTGACAAGGGAGGCTGCCGCCAATGAACTACGAGGATTGTGGACTTCGTGGGGAAGAATACGAAATCATCTGCCGGGAGCTCGGGAGGCGGCCGAACGAGGCTGAATTGCGAATTATGGGAGTCATGTGGTCGGAACATTGCAGCTACAAGTCGACGAGAACGCTGTTGAAGAACTTTTCGGCAACCGGTGCACATGTTATCCAGGGCCCCGGGGAAAACGCCGGGATCGTTGACATCGGCGACGGTCTGGCAGTGGCTTTCAAGGTTGAAAGCCACAATCATCCCTCCGCCGTGTCACCATACCAGGGTGCCGCCACAGGAGTCGGTGGAATTATCCGTGACGTGCTCGCCATGGGAGCTTGGCCAATGGCGTGCATGGACGGACTGTTTTTCGGCGATCCGTCAAAAAGGAAAACGGCAAGCCTCATGGAGGGTGTCATTTCAGGAATCGGCGGATATGGAAACGCCGTAGGCGTGCCGACCGTCGGCGGCAAAACGGTCTTCGATGACTGCTATGAGGGGAACCCACTGGTCAATGCCATGTGCGTCGGTCTCGTCCCTCATGAAAACATCATCCGGTCGAACACGGCCAGGCCGGGACATCTCGCTGTATTGCTTGGTTCGCGTACAGGCCGTGACGGCATCGCCGGCGCCGCCTTTGCGTCGGCGGATCTCGTGGAAGACACCAAGGGGAGCCGCCCCCAGGTGCAAATCGGTGACCCTTTCGTGGAAAAACTCCTCATCGAATGCTGTCATGAGTTGATAGGCCTTGGACTCGTCATAAGCATGCAGGACATGGGCGCAGCGGGCATAACCTCCTCTGCAAGCGAGGTCGCGGCAAAGAGTGGAACGGGCGTAACCATCGAAGCCGATCAGGTCCCTCTGAGGGAATCCGGCATGAATGCCTGGGAAATCGCCCTCTCGGAATCGCAGGAACGGATGTTGTTGATCATAGACGCTTCTGATTTTGGGAAAGTCGTGGAGTGTGCCCGGAAATGGGACCTGGAGTGCGCCGCCATCGGCAAAATGACCAAAGACAGCCGTTTCAGAATAACCGAAAGGGGAAAAACCGTCGTCGACCTTCCCATCAATCTCGTTGGAGGCGGATGTCCCGAAATACACTGGGCCTCCACTCCGCCGAAAAAGCCGCGGAATGAAGCTTTTCTCAATGTGCAAAGCGATGACTGGGAAACACATCTGATCGAACTTCTCTCTTCTTTCAACCTGCGGGACAAATCGCCAATATATGAACAATACGATCACATGGTTCAGATCAACACAGTGGCCCCCCCAGGGGGAGATGTGACGGTTCTTCGAGTAAAGGGAACACAACGGCTGCTTGCATTGACAATGGATTGTACTCCCTGGGCATGTGCTCTTGACCCCTTTATGGGCGGTGCTGAAACATTCATGAAAGCTGCCAGGCCTCTTTCCGTATGCGGGGCAGAAATCCTTGGGGCGACGGATTGCCTGAACTATCCATCGCCGGAGAACCCCGAAAACTTTTGGACTCTTGAGGAATCGGTCAAAGGGTTGGCCGCTGCAGCGGCAGAAATGGATTGTCCCGTCGTCTCGGGAAACGTAAGTCTCTATAATGAATCACCCGGGAGAAAAATTCTCCCCTCCCCTGTGGTCGGTCTCGTAGGCCTGTTGAAGGAAAAGACTGATTACCTTTCCCATGGATCGTGGAAGGAAGGAGATTCGCTGTTTCTCGTCGGTCCCTTGGCAGGAACCATGGCAGGAAGCCTGTCCCAAAGGCTTCTCAGCGGATCTTGCTTTGGGATACCCTGGAGATTTGATGGCACGCTGGAAAAAAATTTCCGGAAGAAAGCCCTGGAAACAGCTCACCGCCGTCTGGCATCCTCTGGAAGAGCAATAGCGGGCGGGGGGCTTGCGGCGGCTCTCGCCAAAGATTCCATTGCATGCGGCCTTGGTGCCAGTATCGAAACAAAGGGGATAGAGAAACCCTTTTACGTTTTCTTTAGTGAAGGAGGCCCCCGGGCGCTTTACTCCGTCCCGGAAAAGAAAGAAAAAGAATTCTGCAGCCTTTGGGACTCCTGCGGGTGCAGGCGGATTGGTTATGTTACCGGTGAGGAAATGCGCTTTGAAGGATATTTCAGCTTGGCCCTGGATGATCTATTGTCCGCCTGGAAAGGATGAGATGTCATGTGCGGTGTCTTCGGCGCGTTTGCAGGTGATGGTCACTCAGTTCTGGAAGATGTTTATCTCGGGCTTTACGCCCTGCAACACCGCGGTCAGGAAAAGGCTGGAATTGCCTGGACCGACTGCGGCGGCTATGGAAGCGTGCATTCAAAGAGGGGTACCGGACTGGTCCATAACGCCCTTGATCAGAAAGAATTGTCTGCAATTTCTTCTCGATCAGCGATTGGCCACGTTCGTTACTCGACCGCCGGAGGAGATGATTTTTCCAATGCCCAGCCCATAACGGCCAACTATGCGCGCGGTGCTGTGGCAATAGCCCATAACGGCAATATCACTAACGCAACGGGGATACGGAAATATCTGGAAAACCGCGGTGCGATCTTCCAGTCAACCAGCGATACGGAAACGATTCTTCACCTTATGGCTCACCAGGCCCACAAACCGCCACTGGACGCACTGGTCGGGGCTCTCAGGCTTTTGCGCGGAGCTTACAGCCTCGCGGTGCTGCTTGGCGACAGACTTGTCGCTGCGCGCGATCCCTGGGGCTTCCGCCCGCTTATCATAGGCCGCCGAGACGATGTCACCTATGTGGCATCAGAAAGCTGCGCTCTCGATATCGTCGGTGCGGAGATTACACGGGATGTGGAACCGGGTGAAATTATCGTCATCGACAAAAAAGGTATGAAAAGCCTCAGAATTCCGGTAACAACAAAAAGAAGGTATATTTGCGCTTTCGAGTACGTCTATTTTGCACGGCCCGACAGCGTCATTGACGGACGTTCCATATACGTTGTCAGAAAGACGCTTGGCAGCAATCTCGCAAAAGACGGTTTTTGCCCCAAAGCGGATATGACAACAGGTATGCCGGACAGCGGCACAATTTCCGCAATCGGTTACGCTGAAACTTCCGGCCTCCGTTACGAAAAAACCATTGTCAGGAACAGGTACGTCGGAAGGACCTTCATCGAACCCACGCAGCGCGTAAGGGACTTGGGTGTCAAGATAAAACTCAACCCTATCGGAAACATGATCGGTGGCAAGAGTATCGTCGTAGTCGACGACTCAATTGTCAGGGGCACCACCGTCCAGCGTGTCATTTCCATGATCAGGGATTCGGGGGCGCGGGAGGTCCATGTCCGCATAGCCTCTCCACCGGTCAGGTTTCCCTGTTACTACGGAATCGATACCCCTACCTGCGAAGAGCTTGCCGCCGCGCGAATGGACACGGAAACACTGTGTAAAAGCATCGGGGCGGATTCCCTTGCATACATAAGCGTTGAAAGCATGATCGACGCCATCGGACTTCCTGCCTCCGAAGTATGTACGGCCTGTTTTACCGGAGAATACCTTCAGGGAGGCGACGATTATGAAATGGACCTATAAAAAGGCGGGAGTCGACCTGGAAGGTGCAACATCTTGGATACAGATAATCCGCCAGCATGCTTCGGCCATCAAGGATCCTAATGTCGTGGGCGGTCTGGGCGGTTTTGCCGGCCTTTACCGGCTCGCTGAAGACCGTATCCTGGCGGCCTGTACCGACGGTGTCGGAACGAAGATTGAAATTGCCCGTCTGGCAAATTCCTATGAATCCGTCGGCATCGACCTTGTTGCCATGAACGTGAACGACCTCGTGACCTGCGGCGCAAAACCGCTTTTCTTTCTGGATTACATTGCCTGTGGCTTACTGGATACGACGCGGCTCGAAGCAATTATCGAAGGAATCGTTCAAGCATGCAAAATGACAGGATGCGCTCTCCTCGGCGGCGAAACGGCCGAGATGCCCGGCGTATACAACCCGGACGGAATTGACGTCGCAGGCTTCGCTCTGGGAATAGTTGAAGAAAAGAAACTCGTCACAGGGGAGAGAATCACCGCTGGTGACAAGCTTCTCGGCCTGAAAAGCTCAGGAATACACAGTAACGGATTCAGCCTGGTACGAAAAGTGCTGCTCGAAGAAAGCAGGACCGCTCTCCTCGACGAATTTGTTCCGGAGCTTGGGGAAAAACTATCCTCCGCTCTCCTCCGACCCACACGTCTTTATGTCAGGCAGGCCCTAGAGCTTCACGAGAACATCCCGGTTTCAGGAATGGCACACATCACGGGCGGTGGGCTTGAGGAAAACCTTTCCCGCGTCCTGCCGGAAGGTCTTTCATGCAGGCTGGAATGGGGTTCATGGCATCGACCTGAAATCTTTAACTACATCGCGGCAAAGGGCGTTCCCGATGAAGAAATGAGGAAGGTCTTCAATCTCGGGATCGGGTTCGCCTTTATCCTCCCGGAAGAAAAGATCGACGCAGCCTGTCGCATTCTCGAAAAAACGGGCGAGCAACCCATTGTCATCGGGGAAGTTACGAAATGAAGAAACGATTGGCCCTTCTCATATCAGGCAAAGGCAGCAATATGGAAAGAATCATAAAAAATTGCGGTTCGGGTTTCATCAATGCCTCCGTCATTTTTGTGGCATCGGATAGACCCGAAGCGCCGGGGCTCGAGAAGGCCCGGTCATTTGAAATACCTGTACAGATACTCCCCTATCGAGAAAAAGGAAGACATGGTGCAGAAAGCAGCCTTCTTGAAAAAATCCTTCGGGAAAGAATCGACCTGGTTGTCCTCGCCGGCTTCATGCGGATCCTTTCACCATGGTTTGTGAATCAGCTTGCCGGAAAGATTATCAATATTCACCCTTCCCTTCTTCCGGCCTTTCCGGGAGCAGGATCAATTGAAAGGGCCTGGGAGGCCGGAGTCCGCGTCACAGGGGTCACCGTACACTTTGTCGACGAACAGGTTGACCATGGACCGATTATCGCGCAGGAGCCGGTACGCATTGGCTATGATGACACACTGGAAAGCCTTGAAAGGAAAATCCACGATGTAGAGCACCGGATTTATTCCCGCGTCCTGAGGGATTTCTCAGGAAAGGCGAACCTGGCCACATTCAAGAGGAGGCAACTGGTATGACCAGAAGACGGGCGCTTATTTCAACATTTGACAAAAATGGACTTGGTCCCTTTGTCCGGGCTCTTGCGGAGATGGACTTCGAAATCATCTCCAGCTCTGGAACAGCCGATTTCCTCAGGCAGGAAGGCATCGAAGTCAGGGAAGTTTCCGAGCTGACAGGATATCCGCACCTGCTTGGCGGACGCGTAAAAACCCTTCATCCATCCATTATCGGCGGCATTCTCGCCCGCAGACAGTTCTCGCAAGACCTTCGGGACGTACAGTCTTTCGAGATCCCCCTGATTGACATCGTCGTCTGCAATCTCTACCCTTTTGAAGAGACCGCCGCCGGGGGCGCCGATCTGGATTTGCTTTTGGAAAACATTGACATCGGAGGTGTCACCCTGATACGGGCGGCGGCGAAAAATTTCCGGGATGTCGTCT
>JBNGDE010000017.1:0-19359 GCA_049974925.1 Thermovirgaceae bacterium
CCACGGCCTTGGCGGCGATGATGTGCATCAGCGGGCCGCCCTGCATGCCCGGGAAAAGGGCCTTGTCGATGGCGCTGGCGTACTCTTTTTTGCAAAGAACCATTCCCCCTCTGGGACCGCGCAGCGTCTTGTGGGTCGTGGTGGTGATGAAGTCACACCAGGGCACCGGGTCCTTGTGGAGGCCGGCGGCGATGAGGCCTGCAATGTGGGCGATATCAAACATGAGATAGGCGCCGTGCCTGTCGGCGATCTCTTTGAACCGCTCGGCGTCGATCTCTCTCGGATAGGCGCTTGCGCCGCAGACGATCATCTTCGGCTTGTGTTCCGCCGCCAGCTGCTCTACCTGGTCGAAATCGATGGTCTCCGTGTCCTTTTTCACACCGTAGTGGACAACGTTATACAGCTGGCCCGAAAAATTCACGGGGCTGCCGTGTGTGAGGTGGCCGCCGTGAGAGAGATCCATGGCGAGGATCGTGTCACCCGGCTTGAGGAAGGCAAAATACACCGCCATATTCGCCTGGGATCCCGAGTGGGGCTGCACATTCGCGTGGTCGCACCCGAAAAGCTCTTTCGCCCGGTCCCTGGCGAGGTTCTCGGCTCTGTCGACCACCTCGCAGCCTCCGTAATACCGCTTCGCCGGGTACCCCTCGGCGTACTTGTTGGTCAGCACCGACCCCATTGCGGCAAGCACCGCCGGGGACACGGCGTTCTCCGAGGCGATAAGCTCGATACCGTCCTTTTCTCTCGACAGTTCCGCCTCGATAATCTCCGCGACGACCGGATCGGTCCGTCTGAGAAACTCGAAAGAATCCTTGAACATGGCACTCCCTCCCTGAATTTACCTTCCCGGTTCTTGGGGTCATTGGGGTCAGACCTACACATTTGACAAAATAAACCTGCTTCAACCGGAAACTATTTTCTTAAAAAACTCGGGGATCAAACCATTTGTCAAATGCGTAGGTCTGACCCCATTACTTCCCTATACTTCCCTACGCCATTACTTCCCTAAAGCGTTCCGGAGCTGGTCCAGATCACAATCCACCACCGGGGGTTCACCCACGGACTTTTTCGCGCTTTCGATGTCCTTGAGTCCGTTCCCTGTTACGATCACGGCCACCCGTTCGTTTTTCCCCAACAGCCCCTGGCGGGCCATTTTCCTGAAGCCCGCAAATCCCGTCACGCCCGCGGGTTCCCCGAAGACTCCCGTTGCCCTGGCCAGTTCCGGAATGGCCGAGAGTATCTCCCTGTCGGTGACGGTGACCATTTCGCCGAAACTCTCCCTTACGGCCCGAAGGGCCTTCGCCCAGTTCCTGGGGGCCCCGACGCAAATACTGTCGGCCACTGTCCTTGCTGGGCCAAACTCCACCCGCTCCGCTTTTTCCCTGAAAGCTTTCCAGATGGGGGCCGCCCCTTCGGCCTGAACACCGACGAGTCGCGGGATGCGGTCCGTTATCCCCAGTCGGAGCAGGTCGAGGAAGCCCTTGTAGACTCCGCTGATGATGCACCCGTCCCCGACTGAGACAAAGACTGTATCCGGCAGGTCCCACCCAAGCTGTTCGGCAATCTCCATGGCGCAGGTCTTTTTTCCTTCTACGAGATAAGGATTTATCGCGCAATTTCGATTATACCAACCCCATGTCTCGATGGCTTCTGTGGCAAGGTCGAAGGCCTTTTCATATCCGCCGCGCACCAGGATGACCTTGGCACCGTAGACAAGAAGCTGTGCCACCTTTGCGGGGGGTGCCGTTTCGGGAACGAAAATGACGCTCGAAAGACCCGCCTTGGCGGCAAAACCGGCCAGCGAACTGGCGGCGTTTCCCGTGGACGCGCAGGAAACCACCTTCTGTCCCGTATCCAGAGCCTTGGCCACGCCCACGGCGCTCGCCCTGTCCTTGAGGGACCCCGTCGGGTTCCTGCCGTCATCCTTGACCCACAGGTCCCGGACCCCATACTTCTCTGCCAAAAGAGCCGAACGGTACAGGGGCGTCCAGCCAACCGAAAGGTTCGGGATACTTTCCTCCCGGATCACCGGCAGCACCTCCCGGTACCTCCAGAGATCACGGCGGGTGTCCCCGGCAAGGGTATTGCGGTTCAACTTTTCCGCCGCGGAGTCGTAGTCGTAGGTGACATCCAGGGTTCCATCGAGTCCGCAGTCAGGACAGGTCATGACCGCATCTTCGGGGTCAAAACTTTTCCCGCACAGGACACAGGTGAGGCGCTTCGGTCTGGCCATTATCTCATTTCCCTCCAACTGGCTGAATGATCCTTTATCAGATACCAGGCCCTGCAAGAAAAAACGCCGCAGCGACTATGATGCAAGGCTGCCGCCTTTTTTCCCGTTCCCGGGTTTGCACAGGCCGGGTTCCAGGGCCCGATTCTTCCGACTGATCTTCCGCCCCTTCTCCGGCAGAAGGGCTTTTCCGCGCAAGGGCCGTCATTTTGACAGGACCTCGGCGGCGATGCCGTAATACCCCCGGCAACCGGCCACAAGCTGGTCGATCTCTATGTACTCGTCATCCACGTGGGCCAGGCTCTCCCGTGACGGCCCGAAGGCCACGGTGGGAATACCCTTCACGCCCCCGTAATAACAGCCGTTCGTTCCGAACCCCGGCCCCGCGGCAAGCGTCGGCTTCAGGCCGGCCTTGGCAAGTCCTTTCAGGCAGGTTGTCACGAAAGGATGATCCGGCGGGAAAAGCCATGCCGGGGCGAAGTGGTCCCCGGAAATCACAGCGCCCGTGTAGCAGCTGTCCGAGGCGTCGCGGATCCAGGCTCGGGCCTTCAGATCCGGTATTCTACGGGCGGCCGCTTCCAGGATTCGGTTCAGCTGGTCCAGCACATCGGTTCTGGTCTCCCCGGGCAGAAGCCGCCGGTCGAAAACGGCGCGGCACGCCGAGGGAACCTGTCCCGTGGATTTTTCAGGGATGGAGGAGAGGTTCGTCAGCTCCAGGATTCCCTCGCCCGAAAAGGCGTCCCTTGCGGGGGAGAAAGATTCGTTGATGAAACAGATCAGCGAGGCCATACGGGTCGCGGCGTTGATGCCGTAATCGGGCCGCGCCGAATGCGCAGGTTTCCCGACGACTTCCACCACGATCTCGGCCCTTCCCCGCTGACCCCGTTCCACCGTAAGTTCCGAGGCTTCCCCGGTCACGACGAAATCGGGGCTGTATCTGTCCTCCACCAGTCGGGAGGATACACCCTCGAACCGTTCCTGGTGGACCGTGGCTGAGACCACGAGGCGTCCTGAAAGTCGTTTCGCCAGATCGTCTTTCAGGAAGGCCGCCGCGCAGATCATGGCGGCCAGACTGCCTTTCTGGTCCGTGGCGCCCCTGCCGTACAGCCTGTTTTCGGAGATGAATCCGCCGAAGGGGTAAAATTCCCACTTGAAGGGATCATCAACCTCGACATGGTCCAGTTGGGCCTCCAGCAAGAGGCAGGGGCCGGCGCCGAACTCCATGCTCCCCGTCACGCTGCCGAAATAGTCAACCCTGACATCATCGAAGCCCAAAGAAACCATGCTGTCGCGGACAAACCCGGCAAGCTGCCGTTCATGTCCCGGCGGGCTCGGTATCCTGACGAACTCTCTGCAGAGATTGACGAGTTCTTCCTTCCTCGGCGAATGGAACATCTTTTTCCACCTTGCCTCCTGGTTCCTGCAATTGCAGTATACGTCCCAAAATATTATGATCAACAACGAATTCCTGATGTTTTGCATAGGCCTGAACTTATAATATAAACCACTGAATTGGGGAACTCTTTTATCGAAGGCTGTCGCCGCATGCATTCAGCTTATGAAGACGGCTTTTTTGCGGACAATCTTTACAAGGAGGGTGGAATATGGTGACCCTGCTCCAGCTCAATTCATTCTGCACCGTCGCCGAGGAAGGCTCTTTCAGCGCCGCTGCGGAGAAGATGTACATCTCGCAGCCCTCGGTGAGCCAGCATATTGCCAGCCTCGAGGAACATTTCGGCGTCCAGCTTTTCAACCGGCGCAAGAGGCGGATCCGCCTGACACCTGAGGGGCGGCTGCTCTACACGGCCGCAAGGGAAATCCTCGGACGGCTCAACGACGTGACCGAGCGGATGGAAAGCCTGAGATCCCTGGAAACGGGAACCCTCAACGTGGGCTACACGCCGGGTCTGGACACGGGACCCGTCCCCGGGATCTTCTCAGAGTACGCCTCGGCCTTTCCGGGTGTCAGGCTACGGCTTGTCTGTGCGAACGCCTCCGGTCTCCTCGACCGTCTCAGAAACGGCGACCTGGAGCTCGCCCTGGCGGAGCGGAACCTCCATGCCCCCTCCGAAGCCGATATCTCTTCCCACGTCGTCGGCACCCAGCACCTCGTTTTTGTCACCGCCAAAGATACGCCGCTTCCGGAAAGGACTCTCGCCCCCTCTGACCTCCAGGCCATGCCCTTTATCTTTTGGTCCGAGGATGTCCCCTTTTCCGCCTACCTGGAAGATTTTACGCTGCGCCACCAGATCCGTCTCGACCTTCGCGCAAGGGCGGCAACGCCCATGGCCGTCATCAGGCTCGTCACAGGAGGACTCGGTGCCGGGCTGGTTCCAGAAGCCTCAGCCGCCGACGGAATCGAATCGGGACATCTCAAAAAGCTGCCCGTCGACACCGACCGGCCCATCACCGTCGAGACCCTCGCCCTCTTCCACCACATTCAGGGGCTTACCTATGCCGGCTGGGAAATGCTCCGGCTTCTCGAAAAACGCCTGCAACCCGCCTGAGCCGACCCAAACCCTTTGGGGTCGGATCTTTGATTTACTGATTCTTCCCATTGTCGTCTTTTTTGAAAGATGCAAAATCCGTAAATCAAATATCCGACCCCCGCACGGCGCCGAGGAAACCGGCCGCGCTGGACAGCAGAAAACCCCTCTCCCGGTGCTGCATGTCTTCCGGGAGATTTGCGAGCTCCGCCAGCCAGGGATCTTTTCCGAGGACATAGTCGAGCAGATCCTCAATCTTTACCTCCTCCGAAGCAGCCTTTTTCTCCGCAAGATACTCCATAAACAGATCCTTCCACAGCAAAAGCTGTTGCCGGGCCTCCTTCAAAAGGTGCGGCGCCTCGCGGGTATACCCGAAATGGGCGTAGCACATGATGTCGGCGTCCACCTCTTCCAGTCTGGCAATGGATTCGAGGGCGTCCCCAAAAAAGAATTTCGGCGGCGTTGCCGGTCTCAGAAAAAAGGTACCGTCATCCTCGCCAGGGTAGGCGTGTCCCCGTCGTCCGTAGGTGCTGGCTGCCTCCCCGGCGAAAAGAATTGTCTTTTCCCCCGCCCGGTAGACAAAGGACCTATGATGAGGCGCGTGCCCCGGCGTGTCGATGGCCTCGACTCCCGGGACACCGGGAGGCTCCGGCAAAAAGACCTTTTCATCGACGGGAGCGGGCTCGGCGTAGACGGCGGCCATGTCGGGAATGACCTCGAGGCTGCTCTGCCACAGCCTCTCGGGGTTACAAAGGTGGCGTCTCCCCTTCGGATGCACCGCCACCCTGGCCGTCGGAAAGGCCTTAAGCACCTCGGCCAGCCCGCCGGAATGGTCCAGGTGGATATGCGTCAGCAGGATGTAGTCCAGCCTGGTCACGCCGTGTTTTTTCAGGCTCTCGAGCAAAACCGGCACCGTCGACGACGGTCCCGTGTCCACGATGGCCCTCAGTCCGCGGTTTTCGTCCCTGAGAAGCCAGATTCCGAAGAAATGATGATACCCCTCAAGGGGAAGGGGCAGGTCGATCAGATCAAGGGTAACGCCAGGCGCCACGTCGATGGAGTCACTTTTCATCGCTATCCCTCCATTTCCAAAAATCATTGTGCCTAAATCTTTCTGAGCTCCGGGATCCTTTTCGCCCTTGTGGTCTCCGCTACCTTTATTTCCTCAAGCTCTTCTTCCGGGATGATCACACGCTCTTCGTCACGCAGATATTTGACGCCCTTCATTCTGTCCATCCTGAAAAAGAATCCCTGGTACTTCCCTTTCTCGTGTACATCAGGTTGTCGGCACATTGTTCCCGGATCTTGATTTCATCCCCGAAGGCGCTGGTGCTGACGGGGAAAACACGGGTGCCTACGGGTGCCTGATGTTCGTGACAGCCTCTTCCCTTTCTGTCAAGCAAATTCACGGACAAACGCCTTTTCCGCTGATGATCAACTACGGGGAAAGGCGACGAAAGGGGCAGCGAAAAATTTCGCATTTTTATGGTCAACTTCCACCAGGTCAAGCCTGGTGGATTGCAACTGGCCCGAGAGCCTTCACATACGGCTGGTTGATAACCGCCTGCTTTCCAGACTCTTGTTTCGGAGCGGTTACCCTTGTATATGTGCCCGCACCGGAAAGCCTTCCTATGGCTCACGCGAGAAGATTTTGCAGTCCGGAAGCAGTGGACCGAGGCAACACTTTTCATCTTACATAGGATATCATCTTGTATGGTGCACAAAATACCGCAATGTTGTTCTCCGGGGTGAGGTAGAAATTAACCTGAAAAGAACCCTGTCAGGATTTTTGATAAACTCGCCCCGTACAGGATGGTTTTCAGGCCCTTAACAAAGGAGTGATCGCAGAATGTACAACCTGACGGCGGCGGATCCGGAGGTTGCGGCCCTGGTCGCCAGAGAAACGGTCCGGGAAAGCTCCACCATCGAATTGATCGCTTCGGAAAACTTCGTCCCACCCTGCATCATGGAGGCCCAGGGGACGATCCTGACGAACAAGTACGCCGAAGGCTATCCAGGAAACAGGTACCATGGCGGCTGTGAGGTCATCGACGAGATCGAAAGCCTCGCCATCGAACGGGCCAGGGCCCTTTTCGGCGCCGATCATGCCAACGTGCAGCCCCACTCCGGAGTAAATGCCAACCTGGCCGTCTACATGGCCCTTCTGGAGCCGGGGGATACCATCCTCGGCATGGACCTAAGCCACGGCGGGCATCTCTCCCACGGCAGCAAAGTAAGCATCACCGGGAAATACTACAGGGCCTTTTCTTACGGAGTGGACCCCGAAACGGAACAAATCGACTACTATCAGGTCGAACAGCTTGCCAAAGAACACAAGCCCCGGATGATCGTCGCCGGAGGCAGCGCCTATTCGAGGGTCATCGATTTCGCCCGATTCCGCGAGATCGCCGATCGCGTCGGCGCCTACCTGCTGGTGGACATGGCCCATATCGCAGGGCTTGTGGCGGCAGGTGTCCACCCGAGCCCCGTTCCCTGGGCCGACGCCGTGACCAGCACCACCACAAAGACCCTCCGGGGGGCCCGCGGAGGATTCATCCTCTGCAGAAAAGAACACGCCGCGGCCATAGACAAGTCCGTTTTCCCGGGAACACAGGGCGGCCCCATCCTGCAGAACGTCCTCGCCAAGGCCGTCACTTTCCGCCTGGCCGCCACGGAGGAATTCCGCCGGTACGCGCGGCAGGTAAGGACCAACGCCCGAACCATGGCCGCATGCCTTGCCGATGCGGGACTCCGGATAGTCTCCGGGGGAACGGAAAACCACCTGATACTCGTGGATCTCAGACCCTGGAACCTGACCGGCTTGGCCGCAGAAAACGCCCTCGCTCGAGTGGGCATTACCGTCAACAAGAACATGATCCCCTTCGACCCCGCCTCGCCGAGGATCACCAGCGGCATCCGGATCGGAACGGCCGCGGTGACTTCCCGGGGATTCGCCGAAAGCGAAATCGAGCGGACGGCCCGGATCATATCGGGAGTCCTGAGGGAACCTGAAGGTTTCGATCCGGCCCGCTATCGCCGGGAAGTGGATCGCCTCTGCCGGGAAAGGCCCCTGTACCTGGCTCCCGTGGAACTCCAGGCGGCGTTGACCTCACCTCCGAAACGGCCGCTCTTGCGGGGCGATTGACGAAAAATCCGCCGCGATTTGCACCGACACCTAAAACCGAGCTTCCACATGATGCCGGAATAAGGGACATCCGGGGATCATAGATGAACTCGATGTTCTGCGCAGGCTTCCGGTCACGATACGAATGACATGCCTCGACTAGGTGGTCTGTTGTCGGTCGTGGGCCGAGAAGGTGGGCCCTGGCGGGATCGTCGTCACAACACGGTGAGGAACGCGTCTTTAGAGGCCCGGCGGTCGAAAAACACCCCAGCGGCCTCTTGCGGAAGCGAAAACTCGCCAACCTGCGGATTGAGGAGACAACCTTTGCCTTTTATTTGAAGAATCAATACAATATACTCGATCTGTGCATTAAATATGATACCTTTGTTTTTTTTTGCTAATTTATTAATTACAGGTTTTACGAAGTGTAGATAGCTTTGTGTTAACTCACAGGTGTTCAAACCATGTGAAAATCGAAAACATGACCCCGTAACAGCAAGAATCGAAGAGACCATGATTGGACAGATTTAGCTCGGTTTTATTGTAAAAAACATTCGTTTGATCGGTAAAGATCTCAAATCAGGAATGACAACTTTCCCACCGGCTCCGTCACAAGTTTTCGCGCTGTTATAAAAATAGTGCTGTAAAAACTAAAGAGGAGGCGTGTGCAAAATGAAAAGAACCTTGGGGATCATGGTGAGTGTGGCCGTCATTCTTTCAATGGCGGCAGGGGTGGCTTCTGCAGTGACATTCGTGAACATTGCAACGGGCAGTACCGGGGGCTCCTATTACCCCCTGGGGGCGGCAATGGCTAAGATCTGGAACGACAATATCGACGGCATAAAAGCCAGCGCCCAATCAACGGGCGGAACAGTCCACAACATCCAGCTTATGGGAAGCGGCGAAGCCGACGTGGCCTTCATGGACGGTCTTTACTACTATGCATATCTCGGCAAGGACAAGTATGAGGGGAATCCCCAGGAATATATCAGGGCGCTTGTCCCTCTTTACCCTGAACCGATCCAGTTGATGGTAGCCAAAGGTAGCGATATCAAATCTTTAGCAGACTTTAAGGGTAAAAGGGTTTCCATCGGGGCTGTGGCCAGCGGAACGGAAGTCACGGCACGCCAGCTTTTAAAGGCTGCAGGAATCGACCCCGACAAGGACATGCAGGCCGAAAACCTTGGTGTCGGAGATACGGCGAAAGCTTTCAGCGACAACCGGATAGATGCGGCAATCATGGTTGGCTCAATCGGTATGGCAGGTGTCGTGGAAGCCACGACTCTCGGCGTGGTCGAATTTATCGACGTCCCCGATGAGATCAGGGACAAGGTCATCGAAGAGACCCCCTATTGGGTTCCTTTCACGATCCCTGCCAACACCTACAGGGGACAGGAGAAAGACGTCAAAACCTATGCGAGCTGGAACATTGTCACCGTTCACAAGGACCTCGATCCGGGGCTCGTCTACCAAATGGCAAAGCAGCTTTATGAGCACAAGGAAGATCTTCTTGCCGTCAGAGAAGCCATGATCACAATGTCTGAAGAGAACATCCGTTACATTCTCATTCCCATGCACGAAGGCGCGCAGAAATACTACGACGAAAAGTAGAAGAAACGGTCATGGGGGCGAAATTCCGGTTTCGCCCCCATCAGAAATGCAACGGGGTAATTCAAACATGAAAATTTACAAGGATACTGAAAACCAAAATATCGAACCTTTCGAAGATATCCAGGAAGAGAATATCCAGCAGCTTATCGAGAAATACGATGTTGAAAGCCGTTACCGAAGGCTTGGCGGTCTGGAAGGAAAGATCGTTTCAGCCTGGCTTGTCGCCATGTCTCTCTTTCATTTGTACACCGCGGGCATCGGCCTGCTGCCAACATCGATCCACCGGGCGGTTCACCTCACCTTCGCCATTGTCGCAGTATTTCTGCTTTATCCCCGGAAGATGGACATGGACAAGAAGCATATCGTCTGGTATGACTGGGTGCTCGCCCTTATGGCCGGAGTCGGAACCGGGTACATTGTTTTCTTTTTCAATGATATCGCCCGGCGTGGAGCGCAGGTCCAGCCTTGGGAAGTCTGGCTCGGTATCATGACGATCATCCTCGTTCTCGAAGGAGGGAGACGGGTCGTCGGAAAAGTCCTGCCTACCTTGGGCATCCTTTTTCTCCTGTACTGCTATTTCGGCAGATATATGCCGGAGATGTTCATGCACAGAGGGTATTCCATCAATCGCATCATCCAGCACATGTACCTCACTCAGGAAGGCATTTTCGGAGTTGCTCTGGGCGTCTCAAGCACCTTCGTCTTCATGTTCATACTTTTCGGAGCCTTTCTAAACAGCAGCGGCGGGGCCAGATTTTTCAACGAACTGGCTCTGGCCCTTGCAGGCCGGTCCCCCGGAGGCCCGGCGAAAGTAGCCATAGTGGCGTCAGGAATGCTCGGTACGATAAACGGTTCTTCCGTCGCAAACGTCGCCACCACGGGAGCTTTCACCATACCGCTGATGAAAAAGGTCGGCTACAAGCCGGAGTTCGCCGGAGCTGTAGAGGCTTGCGCATCCACGGGGGGGCAGTTCATGCCGCCGATCATGGGTGCCGGCGCTTTTATCATGAGTGAGTTTCTGGGAATTTCCTATTTGAGAATCGCCGCTGCAGCCATCATTCCGGCTGTCCTTTACTATACCGCCCTCTTTTCGGCAGTCCACATCCGCGCAAGACGCAGGAATCTTGAAGGGCTGCCGGAGGAAATGCTTCCGAATCTCAAGAGCGTACTGCTCAAGGACGGGCACCTGCTGATCCCGCTGGTGGTCATCGTGGCCATGCTGCTCTATAAATTCACTCCCCTGGCTGCAGCCTTCTGGGGCATTATCAGCGTTGTTCTTGTCAGCATGCTCAAGTCTCACACGCGAATGGATCCGAAGACCATTCTGAAAGCGATGGAGGAAGGTGCCCGGAGCGCCCTCGGCGTAGCACTAGCCTGTGCGCTCGTTGGTTTCATCGTCGGGACTTCATCGCTGACGGCATTGGGGCTCACCATATCAAACAACATCATAGACATCGCCGGAGGACGTCTTTTCCTGACCCTTCTGCTCGGCATGGTGGCATGCCTTGTCCTTGGAATGGGACTCCCAACGACCGCAAATTACATCGTAACAAGCACTATGATAGCCCCGGCGCTCATCAAAATGGGGGTCTTCCCTCTTGCAGCCCATCTTTTCGTTTTCTACTTCGGGATAATGGCCGATTTGACTCCGCCGGTGTGTCTTGCCGCCTTCACAGGAGCCGGAATTGCAGGCGGGAACCCGAGCTCCACCGGTTTTCAGGCAACCAGGATAGCACTGGTAGCCTACCTCATACCTTACACTTTCATTTACACGCCAACGATTCTTCTCGAAGGAGCCAGATGGCTCCCCCTCCTTATTCTTGTCGTCGCATCTCTTTGTGGTGTTATCGCACTGGCGGCCGCTTTGCAGGGCCGGATGTACCGAAACCTCCACGTTGCAGCCCGAGCTGTATTCATGGTGGCGGGTTTTGCTGCATTCTGGCCTGATTACCGGGTCAAATCTGTTGCCGCATTATTCATCGTCGGTGCCTTTCTCGTGCTGAAAAAAACAGCAAGAGCCCTTCAGCTTGAAGAATCCTGACTCTGTTGAAAACCTTCATTATAATCTCATGGGCGGATCCGCTTCTGTTA
This sequence comes from Thermovirgaceae bacterium, assembly GCA_049974925.1. Taxonomy (GTDB): domain Bacteria; phylum Synergistota; class Synergistia; order Synergistales; family Thermovirgaceae; genus UBA1876. Next base: position 11,543 of record JBNGDE010000017.1, read on the forward strand.
GCAGATCCGCCCATATATCATCCGCGTGCACGCCGTTTTTCCCTTCAGCACCTTTGTCGTAGACGCCACCTCCCGCGCATGGGGACAACCCGCGCGGTGAATTTTGGGAAGAAGTGCCCACCGTGGCGAAAGCGTGGGCAAAAAGAAGACCGAAATTCTTACGACCCGCGAATATTGCGAATAGGCGAGAATATACGAGGCTACAGGCCTCGATTTTCTTCAAGAGGTTAATCCGAGAAGGCCTTCCAGGGCGAGAAGGTACCCCCGGATTCCGAAGCCGGCGATGCTTCCGGCGGCGACGGGAGCGATGAGGCTGGTTTGCCTGAAAGGCTCCCTCGCCGCCGGGTTCGACAGGTGCACCTCGACGACGGGGATGTCTATGGCGGCTATACAATCCCTCAGGGCCACGCTGGTGTGCGTGTACCCCCCCGGGTTGAACACCACGCCCGAAACGCTTTTTCGAAGCGCCTGAAGCCGGTCGATGAGCTCCCCCTCGTGGTTGCTCTGGAAGAACTCCACCGAGACATTGTGTGCATCGGCCCACTTTCTGCAGAGGTCCTCCACATCCGAAAGGGTGTGTCTGCCGTAGATTCCGGGTTCCCTTTCGCCGAGAAGATTCAGGTTAGGCCCGTTCAGCACGGCAAAGACGAGCCGCCGTTCCATGCAAGCACCTCCTCATAGCATTCCTGCAACATCTTAAGCGGGACGTCGTCACGGACGACGGCCCGGTCTTTCGTACGCGGAAGGACCAGCCGGGGATTCCCGCCCCTGAACTTCTTGTCCCTGAGCAGGTGGGGCATGATCTGTCCCCAGGGCATGTCGGGGGCCACCGGAAGCCCCAGCTCCGTAAGAAGCGCCAAAAGGCGTGCGGGCGTTTCCCGTCCGCACAGTCCAAGCCTGAACGAAAGATGCGTCGCCACGACCATCCCCACGGAAACGGCGTCACCGTGGGACCACCCGCCGTAGCCGGAGGCGGCCTCCAGGCCGTGGGCCACGGTGTGGCCCAGGTTAAGCCTCTCCCGAACACCCTTTTGTTCCCTTTCATCCTGGCGGACCACGTCGGATTTTATGGCGGCGCACCTGGCCACAAGCTCCACAAGAAGCCCCGCATCGCGCCGCCTGATGCCCTCCGCATGGGTTTCGATCCACCCCAAAAGGTCCGGGTCCTCTCCCAGGCCGTATTTAACCGCCTCGGCCAGTCCCTGCCGGTAATCTGCGCCGGGAAGGCTCCGGAGGCACTCCGCATCGGCCACCACCGCCTTCGGCTGATGAAAGGCCCCGACCAGGTTTTTCCCCTCGGGAAGGTTGACCCCCGTCTTTCCCCCGACGGCACTGTCCACCTGGGCCAGCAGGGTCGTGGGGCACTGGATGACGGGAACCCCCCGGAGCCACGTCGACGCAGCGAAGCCGGCGGCGTCACCCACGGTGCCCCCGCCCAAGGCAACCACCATGTCGCCCCGATCCACACCAGAATCCGCAAAGGCCTGCCAGATTTTCTCGACCATGCACACCTGTTTCGCCTCTTCACCTCTTGGAAGCAAAAAGATCCCTTTGGGCTTGCCGAGGCCATCGCCGTAAAGGGGCCCCGTGATTTTGTCTGCCACGACAAAGAAGGAACCTGAAGACCCCTCGACAAGTTCTCGCATTTTTTTCGGGAGAATCCCCCGTCCCACGTGGATGTGCCCCGCCACGACCCGTTCACCGACCTGAACAAAGTGCCGGACCGGGATATCCAAACGCCGCAGGATCTCGCCGGCAATTTCCTCAACGTCCCTGCCGTCCGTTGCAATCCTGCAGTCCCCGCCTTCGTAGGATTCGCGGCGTCTTGCCATCAGTTCTTCCACCCCCGCGGGATCAAGGAGCGGACGTTTTCCCTTCTGTCCGCGGGCACGCTCGATGACCGTTTCCGGGAGGACATCCAGGATGACAAGCCTCCCCGTCCGGAGGATCAGCTCTTTCAGTTCCGCGTTCAGGAGGGTCCCGCCGCCGAGGGCGACCACCGTGTTTTCCAGGCCGCAGGCCTCGCGAACCGTTTCGGCCTCCATCCGCCTAAAAAAAAGCTCGCCCCTGCGCTCAAAGATTTGCGCCACGGACATGGCTTCCCTCTTTTCGATGAGTTCGTCCACATCTAGAAAAGGGCGCCCCGAAAGTCTGGCAATCTCTTTTCCCACGGCCGTTTTCCCTGCGGCCATGAAGCCGCCCAGAAAGATGTTAGTCCGTTCCATGGAGGAACCCCCCCGCTTCTCTAACGTAGTCTTTGAACCGCCGCCGGAGGTCGTCAACCCGGTCGCCCCCGAACTGCTCCGTCACGGCGGCGGCGATGACCCAGGCGGCCATGGCTTCGGCCACCACACAGGCGGCGGGGACGGCGCAGGTGTCGCCCCTTTCCCGGTGGGCCGACACGGCTTCACCGGTGGTTACGTCGACGGAGGGTAAGGGTTTGCGGAGGGTGGGAATGGGTTTCATGACGGCTTTCAGAAGGACCTCTTCCCCGTTGGTCATTCCGCCCTCGAGGCCTCCTGCGTGGTTGGACAGACGTTTGAAGCCACCCTTTCCGTCGGCGGCGATGCCGTCGTGGGCCAGGCTGCCGGGCAAACCACCCAGGCGGAACCCCTCGCCGATCTCGACGCCCTTGACGCCCGGTATGGCCATAATCGCCGCCGCGAGGCGCCCGTCAAGCCTCCGGTCCCACTCAACGTAGGAACCGATCCCCGGGGGCAGGCCCATCACCGAGATGAGAAAGGTGCCGCCGAGGGTATCCTTTTTTCTCTCGGCTTCCTGTATTCTTTCCGTAAAGGCCGCTTCGGCGGATTTCCGGGGGCATCCCAAATCCGACGCCATGGCAGCCTCCCATTCGGCTTCGGATTCCGGCGGCGCCGTCTCGACCCCGCCGATAGAAAGCACCGCGCCCCGGACCCGTACACCGATTTCGGCCAAAAGACACCCCGCAAGGAGTCCGGCCACCGTCCAGGCCGCTGTGGAACGGGCGCTCGCCCGCTCCAGGACGTTTCTCATGTCCCGGTGTCCGTATTTCACGGCGCCTCCCAGGTCGGCATGGCCCGGCCTGGGGCAGGAAACGACCGCGCCCGACGCACCGGCGGCGTCACAATGGGCCGGGTCGAGCACGGGCCGCCATTTCTCCCATTCCTCGTTTTCTATGGAGACGCCGCAGGGAGCACCGGTGGTTTTTCCGTTGCGGATGCCGCTCCAGACCGTCAGCCTGTCCGTCTCGAGGCGCATTCTTCCGCCCCGGCCGTACCCCCGCCGCCGCCTGGCAAGGCCCTTCCGCAGGTCCTCTTCCTGAACGTTCACCCCTGCCAGCAGCCCTTCGATGATGGTCAGCAGGCCCCGTCCGTGGGATTCGCCGCTGGTCATAAACCGCAAAACCATGAACGGTCAGCCCCTTTCGTTGCGCGTGGTCCAGTCTTTAATGCTGTCACGCATCCTTTCGACAGGGGCCTCCATCCCGGTAAACAGACTGAAGGCCGCCGCCCCCTGCCGAAGGAGGACTTCTTCGCCGCCGACGGCGGGAATTCCCAGCTTTATCGCCGCTTCCACGAGAGGAGTCGTCGCACCCGGCGTATAGACCAGGTCCAGGACCCCTTCGACATTTGCATCGGAAAGGATTTTTTCCGGCAGACCTTCGGGCCATTCCGCCCCGTCCAGGCCCAGGGACGTGGCGTTCACCACGAGAGGACACGGCTCGGGAAGCCTTTCACCCCAGGGAATGACTCCGGCAAAGGGCGTGTTGCAGATTCTCGCCAGGTCATCGACAAGCTGTTCGGCCCTTTTGTGGTGCCGGTTGGAAACCCATATCCGGTCCCAACCATCTTTTCCCAGGGCACAGGCCGCCGCCCGCGCCGCACCCCCGGCGCCGAGCAACAGGGCCGACTTCCGTGAAACCCGAAACAGGCGGAGGGTTTCCTCCACGCCCTTGATGTCGGTGTTATGGCCGAAGGCATGTTTACCTTTGAAGACAACGGTGTTGACGGCCCCGACGGCATCGGCTTCCGGGTCAAGGCTGTCCATGTAAAGCAGTGCCCTTTCCTTGAAGGGCACCGTGATGTTCGCCCCCACGGCACCCAGGCATTTCAGGCCTTCAATAGCCTTCCCCAGCTCCTGGATGTTCACCTCAAAAGCCAGGCAACACATATCGATGCCCCTTTCCCCAAAGGCGGCGTTGTGCATCACGGGAGAAAGACTATGGCCGACGGGATTACCCAAAAGGGCCACCAGGCGCGTCGCGGCCGTGATCATGACACCGCTCCACAGGCTGTCACCGTCTTGAGGTCCTCGTAAAAAGAGGGATAGGAAATTTCGACGCAGCCTGCGCCTTCCACGGTGACGGGCCCGTCTGCGACCAGGGCGGCGATGCTGAGGGCCATGGCGATCCTGTGGTCGCCGCAGCCGTCCACGGTCCCCCCGCGGAGCCGGACCGGACCCTCGATTTCCCAGCCGTCCTCAAGCTCCGCGATTTTCGCCCCGAGCCTCTTCAGCCCTTCCGTCATGGCCCGGATCCGGTCCGTCTCCTTGAAGCGGAGCTCCCTCGCCCCTTCGATCCTGGAAACGCCATTCGCCTGGGTCGCCGCCACGGCGAGAACGGGCAGCTCGTCCACCATGGCCGGAACATCCTTTTCGCCAACGACAACGGGCCTTAAAGAGGCACTTCGCACCTTCAGGTCCGCCTGTTTCTCGCCCCCGGCAAGGCTTTGAGGGCCCCACTCGAGGTTCGCCCCCATTTTCCGCAGATGATTCAACAGCCCTGTTCGCGTCGGGTTCGCTCCGATGCCCTCAAGGACAAGTTCCGAGCCTTCCACGATGGTCGCCGCGACGATCCAGAAAGCGGCCGACGAGAAATCGCCGGGGATCCGCCATGACCCGCCCGGGAGATCGCTACAGGGGTACACCGTAACTGCCCCGTTTTCACGCCTCACCGGCACGCCCAGGTGGTTCAGCATGATCTCCGTATGGTCCCTCGTATGCAGGGGTTCAACGACGGTTACGCTCCCCTGGGCGTTGAGCCCGGCCAGGATGAGGGCCGTTTTCACCTGTGCGCTGGCCACGTTGAGGGTGAACGTCCCTCCCGCAAGACGGGTCCCTCGAATGGACACGGGAAGGAAGGAGCCGCCCTCGCGGCCGTCGATGCGGGCGCCCATGGTCCTGAGGGGGGAAACGACCCGGGCCATGGGGCGCTTTTGAAGGCTTTCGTCACCGGTGATCACCGAAAAGAGGCCCGGGATGCCGGCGAGGAAACCGCACAAAAGGCGCGCCGTAGTGCCCGAGTTGCCGGCGTCGAGGATCCCCGCCGTTTCACCGGGCTTGCCTCCCTTGTTTACCGTCACCCGGTGGCCCTCACGAAAGACGCCGCATCCGACCTGCGCAAGACACCGCAGGGTGGACGCGCAATCGGCGCCGGTGGAGTAATTGGAAACGCTGATCCCCTCCGACGACAGGGCCCCCAGAAAGGCCGCACGATGGGAGATGGACTTGTCGCCGGGCGGGATGATCTTCCCTCTCAAGGCTCCCGCAGGTTCCACCTGAATGCTTTTCACGAGAGATCACCTCCTGAATCCTTTCGTCCTTCAAGAACGGCCTTCCTCGACAGGGCCGCCCTTTCCGCCATGGCGGCAAGCTCCTCCTTCGACGACGCCGCCATGGTCTCAAGCAGCGATGCCGTCCTGCTGAGGAGTGGCGCGATGTTGTCGCTGTTTTGGTCCCACATCTGGGCAACAAGCCAGGACGGTCCCTGGGCCACCCGCGAGGTATCCCTAAAGCCCCCTGCGGCGAGCTCGTGAAGGCCCGGCAGCTCTTTTTGACATTCCCCGGCGGCAAGGGACAGGGCCATGGCGACAAAGACCGGCAGGTGGCTGATGCAGGCGACGGTCTTGTCATGAGTTTCGGGATCCATTTCCACCGTTTTCGAACATTTCAGGACTGCCGCAAGCTCACCGGCGGTTTCTATCGTTTCCCGGGAAGTTTCAGGGACGGTGACCAGGGCGGTCACACAGCCTTCGAAAAGCCCCGCCTCGGCGTTGTCGATCCCGCCCTGCTCCCTGCCCGCCATGGGGTGGAAGCCGAGATAGCGGTCCCGCCACACCAGCGCAAGCTCACCGGCGACGACACGCTTTGCACTTCCCGTATCGAAAAAGGCCCGGATCCTTCCGGCCGAGGCGCTGAAGGCCCTCCTTCCCACGTCGGCGATGGCCCCGGGCGGCACGGCCGCCACAAAAAGATCCGCATTCGCAGCCAGGTCCTCGAGACTGTCCGAAGGCTCATGCAAAAAGCCCTTTTGAACGGCCTTGTTTATGACTTCAGGGTCCCGGTCCCAGCCCCTGACGGTCCGGCACCGGCCGCTTGAAACCAAAGCCGCTGCGATGGAACCGCCGATCAGTCCTACTCCGGCGATGGCTACATCGCAATCTTCAAGGCGCATTTTCTGCGTTCCTCGTCGGTTTTCATCATCTGAGTGAGGCTCGAAATGGATTGCATGAGGTCTTCAAAGGCGGCCAGATCCAGTGTCTGGAACCCGTCGGAAAGAGCCGCATCGGGCTCCGGGTGAACCTCGATGATCAGCCCGTCGGCGCCGGCGGCGAGGGCCGCCAGGCTCATGGGCCGGATGAGTTCCCTTCGCCCCGTCCCGTGGCTCGGGTCAACGATTACTGGAAGGTGGCTCAGCGACTTGACCAGGGGGACCACGCTCAGGTCCAGGGTATTTCTGGTGCTCTTGTCGAAGCTCCGAATCCCCCGTTCGCAAAGAATCACCCGGGAGTTGCCGCCTGCAAGGATGTGCTCCGCAGCCTGGAGCCATTCGTCTACCGTCGCCATGAGGCCCCGTTTGAGGAGGACGGGCTTGTCGACCCGGCCCACGGCTTTCAGGAGGCTGAAATTCATCATGTTCCGGGAGCCGATCTGGAAAATGTCCACGCGGGGCTCAAGCCATTCGATGTCCTCCGTGGACATGACCTCCGTTACGATGGGAAGCCCCGTCGCCTCCCTGGCTTCCACCATGAGGGCGATACCCTCGTTCCCGAGACCCTGGAAGGAGTAAGGGTTCGTCCTCGGCTTGAATGCGCCGCCTCGAAGGACCTTTGCCCCCGCCGCCTTGACGCCCCGCGCCGTCTCGATGATCTGGGACCGGCTTTCCACCGCGCAGGGCCCCGCCATGACGACCAGGTTTCCTCCCCCGATGGACAGGCCCGGGGCGATGTTCACGACGCCGTCATTCGGGAAGATCTCGCGGCTTGCCAGCGGGAAGGGGTGCTTCGTCACCGCCAGGTTCGCCACGCCCGGAAGGCCCGCCAGGATCTCCTTTTCCTCTCCGTTGCCGGCCGTCACAATTCTCGGGGCTTTACCGCCGCCCGCCACCTTCGTTTCCCGTCCTCTCCGCTCAAGAAGATCACACACTCTCGCCACATCAAGGCTGCTACACTGCTTCTCCATCTGAATGACCAACATCTCGCTCAACCTCCCGGGAATAAAAGAATATAAAAAAAGCCGGAACTGGATGTGGAATCCGGTTCCGGCTGGTGTGTTCCTTTTTGCTTTCCCGACTCTTTGCTGGGCGTTTCTTTTCGCCTATACCTCGCCTGAAGAGGAAAGAGTCCTGGGAGCCGATAGCGGATTCCCATGCATGAAATGACCACTGGCGTAAAAATAACGCCACTGGCCGCCGCTAAAATAAAAATAGAACCCGCCGTTTGTGATCATGTTCCTGGTCTTTGCGCGGCTTGCCGCCATCGGTTTTTCCCCCTTTCCCCTCGGATGACTTGCGTGTATTGTCGATTCATTCTAGTAACATTTCGGGATTTGTCAACACC
>JBNGDE010000018.1:0-19254 GCA_049974925.1 Thermovirgaceae bacterium
CGGCTTATGATTTCGAAGGATTCCGAAAGATACACCTGATGGGCATCGGGGGAGCAGGAATGAGCGGACTTGCGCTCCTTTTAGGAGAAATGGGTTACGAAATCAGTGGGTGTGATGTTGCCTTCAGTTGTTATATAGAAAAGGTTAACAGCAAGGGGATCCATTTCCGCATGGGACACAGTCGGGAACATATCGACGAATTCAGCCCTGATGCGTTGGTCTGCAGTAGTGCGATCCCTTCCGGAAACGCGGAGATCCTCTATGCAAGAGAACGGGGTATCCCTGTCTTCAAACGCGCCGAGGTTTTAAGCTGGCTTTTTAACCGGCGTATCGGAATCGGCATTTCCGGTACCCACGGAAAGACAACCACCGCCTCCATGATCGGCCTCATATTTGAACATGCGGGGCTTGAACCGACTGTCGCTATCGGCGGCGAGCTCTGTGATATCGGCGGAAATGCGAAACTTGGAAAAGGACAGCACATGATAGCGGAACTTGACGAGAGCGATGGCTCCTTTGAACTCTTCAATTCTCACATCGCAGTCGTGACGAACGCAGACTGGGACCATGTCGACTATTATCCCTCACACCGGTCGGTTCTTGATGCCTACGGCCGTTTTCTTGACAACAGGTATGGCGACGGCAAGGCCATCCTCTGTGGTGAGGACAAGGGCCTGGCAAACCTCCTGGAGAAGGGTATCAGCGGAGACGTTATTACCTACGGATGGGGCTCCGCATGGGACTGGGGCGCCCATGAAGTGATTCACAAAAGAGGCGGAGGAGTCGCCTTCAAGGTTCTGCACAATGGACGGGAAGCGGGTTCCCTTGCGCTTCAGGTCTCAGGAGATCACAATGTCCTCAACGCTCTGGCCGCCTGCGCTGTGGCATCGAGCTTCTCCATTCCTTTCGAAACGACAGCGGAGGCTCTCAAGACTTTCAGAGGTGCGAAACGCCGTCTGCAGCACATGGGGAAAATCGCGAACATCGACGTTTTCGACGATTACGGGCATCATCCGAAAGAGATTTCCGCCACCCTGACGGCACTGAGGAAGATGTTTCCTGACCGAAGACTCATGGCCGTCTTTCAGCCGCACCGTTTCACCAGGACGGCAGCAATGTACCGTGAATTCGCCGATGTTCTGACCCTCGCTGACGAGATTTTTCTTATGCCCATCTATCCGGCTGATGAGATGCCTATCGAAGGAATCGACTCGAACCTGATCGGTGATCTCGTTAACCAGAAAGGGCACCGGACGTTCCGGCTCTGTTCCGGTTCCGACGATGTGGTGGACAAGGTTTGCGAGTTCATCAAAGACGGTGATGTGGTAACCACCATCGGCGCCGGAGATGTCTTCATGGTCGGCGAAAAAGTGATCCAACGCCTGCAGAAAACAGGTTTGCCGAACAATGCAGTGGCTCTCGAAACTTGAAAGACTTTTCCCGTCCCGCCTGCAATGTGATGTCCCTCTGGCGGAAAAGACATCCCTTGGTGTCGGAGGTCCGGCACAAGCATACCTGGAAGCCGAAAACCCTGATGATCTCGTCAGGGTCGCTGACTTTGCCTTCAATGAGGACGTCCCCCTGTGGACCATCGGAGGGGGAACCAACATTCTGGTGCATGATGACGGTCTCGGTGGAATCGTCCTTTCGACACTGGGACTGACCGGATTAAAGTGGCAGACAGTCCGGGATAGTATACAGATTATCGCCGAAAGCGGCGTTCTTCTTTCGAGGCTCGTCAAGCTTTCAGGACAAATGGGGTGGACAGGCCTTGAGTTCGCCACGGGAATCCCCGGAACTGTTGGGGGAGCTCTTGCGGGAAACGCCGGCACCGAAGGGAAAGGGCTTTGCGATCTCATCGAATGGGTCAAAACAGCAGAAATCGGAGGAGGCTCACGGGTTCGACAAAAAGGGGAACTTTCCTTTTCCTACCGGAGATCCTGCCTTTCCGATGATAAAACCATGATCCTGTCCTGCTGCCTGAACCTTGGACAATCGACGGCTGAAGCGGTCCAGTCCGCCATGGAGTGTTTCCGGCAAAAGCGGAAGATGCAGCCCTGCAGGGCGAAAACGGCCGGGTGTGTTTTCAAGAACCCTGACACAGGCATCAGCGCCGGAAAACTCCTGGATCTTTCAGGTTGCAAGGAATTACGCGTCGGCGGAGCCAAGGTTTCGGGGATCCATGCGAATTTCCTGGAAGTGGGGCGAGGTGCCGGTGCACGGGATCTTTTTACGCTCATCACCGAATGCAGACGCAGGGTATACGCACAATTCGGCATCTGGCTTGAACTGGAGATCCGGCTTTTCGGCGGACCGTGGGGAAAATGATAAAAAAATGGCTGCCCCTTTTGTTCCTCGCCGCCTTAATCGCGGGAGGCCTCTACCAAGTCGAAGAAAGGCTCCATTTGTTCAGACTGCGTAACCTTCACATCCAGCCCTCGGCAATTCTTCCCACTGCATCGGTATGGCACCGCGTTCCCCAGACAGCCAGGAGGTTCTGGCCCCTTCTTTTCCTTCAGCGTAAGGCCCTGCTGAAAACCCTGGAAGAACAGGTTCCGGTGACAGCATCTCTCTCCCTGACAGGATGGGGTGATTTTAAATTGGAAATAACGCCGCTCGTCCCCTGGTTCATGGTATTCTGGAAGGGTAGTGAGTGGTATCTTTCGATGGATGGACGCATGTGGTCAGTCCATCACAATATGAATAACGTCATACTGCAACAGGAACCACGCGAAGGACCCATTCTCATTTGGACGGAAACCATGTATGATCTCGTATCATCATCAACAGGAAGGGTGTTCCTCGACCGGGTCATGGTATCACAGGCTCCATTGAGCAAATTAAAGTCCTGGAAAACAAATCTGGAGGAACTCGGATTTTACAACAGGATCGACTCCATATCGGTCCAGCAAAAGGATGGGGAACTTTTGCTGGAACTGCTTCTCAGAAGGTCTTCACAGGCGGTAAGAATACTGGTTCCAGCTGCACCCGAGGGCTGGAAACACCCTTTGACCGCCGTCGACGAGATACTCGAGCAGACCAGAGCCGTAGAGGGGGATCTCTACATTGATACGACCTACTCCGGGAAGATTCTCGTAAGAACCGATCCCGGACAATGAAAACAGCCTCAATTCTGATTCCTCTGTTCGAGGAGGGGAAGGAATGAAAAAGACACCGAATGTCCCTGAGCTGTTCGCCGGTCTTGATATCGGAACAAAAAAGACGGCAGTGCTCGTAGCAGAGAAGACACCGCAGGGGAAGGCTATGCATATTATTGGCGTGGGAAAGGCCAGGACGAGAGGGATCAAAAAAGGCAAGATCCTTGAGCCGGAAGCCGTCATCGAGTCAATACGAAGCGCCCTCGACGATGTTGAAGATATGATCGGCCTTCACGTGGGAAGCGCATACCTGTGCACGGGAACACATCCCTTGCGCACTTTCCGATGCGACGGGGCGCTTGAGCTGGGCGACAGTCAGGACACCATCACGATCAGCGACGTCCGCAAGGTGATCGGGACAGCCCTTGCCAGCACAAAGCCTGAAGAAGGGGACATGATCCTTCACGCATACCCACTAGATTACAGGATCGACGGGAAAACCGACACAACAGACCCGGTGGGTCGTAAAGGCTCACATCTTGAAGTCAGGCTGTTATGCCTCAGCGTTCCCGAAAGGGATGTCCGCCTGGCTGTTCAATGTGCCGAAAAAGCCGGACTGCATATCAGGGGTATCGTTCACAAAACCGTAGCTTCCGCTTTCGGTGCCTTTCAGGATGAAGATTTTGACAAAGGCGCCCTTTCGGTGGACTCGGGGGGCGGGACGACGTCCTTTGCTGTCGTCTTTCAGGGGAAACCTCTCCACGCCGGGATTTTCCCCATCGGCGGAGACCATATCACGAACGACCTCACCTATGTTCTCAAACTTCCGCCTTCCAAGGCGGAAATGCTGAAACGCCTTATCGCCGTTGATGAATCCGAGGAAAACTGGGACGACGAACTTGAATTCGACATAAAGGGCGAGCCATATGTTTGTACTGTCGGTGAAATCCTGGATGTGGAGCGGCCGAGGATTGCCGAATTGTGGCTTGACCTTGTCCGGGCTGAAATCGAAAGAAACACCGCCGGGAAGATGCCACCGCGGATCGTGCTTTCCGGCGGTGTGGGGAAAACACAGGGGATGGTCGACTACCTCAAGGAACTTCTCGGCACTCCCATCCGCCCCGGGAAACCGGTGACATCCGAAGCCATGCCGCCCGATCGGAACGGCATTGAGTTTACAACAGTGGCCGGAATCTTGCGGTATGTGGAAATGAAGGAAAAGTTCCTGTACAGGTTTATCGATCCACAGGGAAGGGACGGTGTGCTTAAGCCTCCGGACAGGGCATTTTTCGAATCGCAAACTACCCGTGAAATCAAGAAAATAAGAAGCAAAAGGGACTATACGGCACCTGTGAGAAACCTTCTCGAAGCATTCAAGAAAACTCTGAAAGAACTGTTTTAAAGGCCAGGGGGAAGAACACATGGCAGAGATGTTTGAAATAGACGGAGCACAAAGACAATTCCATGAAATTATCAAGGTCGTCGGCGTCGGAGGAGGTGGTGGCAACGCGCTGAACCATATCGTCAGAAGCGGAGTCCGCGGTGTGGAGTTTATCGCGGCCAACACGGACATCGCTCACCTCAGCCTATCGGAAGCAGACTTGAAAATTGTTCTCGGCAGGGAATTGACAAAAGGCCTCGGGGCAGGTGCAGATCCTGAGATCGGGCTTCGAGCCGCGGAAGAGTCCATTGATGAGCTCCGTGAAGTTCTCAACGGCGCAGACATGATCTTCCTTACGGCTGGCATGGGTGGAGGTACGGGGACGGGTGCTTCGCCAGTCATCGCTGAAGCCGCCAAGGAAACCGACGCCCTCGTCGTTGCGGTGGCAACACGGCCCTTCTCTTTTGAAGGCAAACGCCGAATTGCACAGGCCGAGGAAGGAATCGCCCGCCTGAAAGAAAAAGTCGATGCTCTCATCATCATTCCGAACGACAAGCTCCTGGAGATCACTGACCGGCGGACCACACTTTCAGATGCTTTCAAGCTGGCTGATGAAGTCCTCAGGCAGGCAGTTCAGGGAGTTACCGACCTTATCCTTCGTCCGGGAATGGTCAACGTCGATTTCGCAGATGTCAGAACAGTCATGCAAAATTCAGGGACAGCCATTATGGGGATCGGCGAGGGAGACGGAGATGATCGGGCCATCATCGCCGCCCAGGCCGCCATCAACAGCCCTCTAATGGATTCTCCCATCGGAGGAGCCCAAGGCATCCTGTTTAACGTCACCGGAGGCCCCAATCTGGGTATCCATGAAATTCAGGAGGCCGCCAACGTCATTACTGAAGCCGCGGATCCTGAAGCGACGATTATATGGGGACACGTAATAGACTCGGACATGGATGAAGACAAGATACAGATTACGGTGATCGCCACGGGCTTCCCAACCGACGGGATCAGCAAGAGGGCGAGACGAAGGAAAAACGGGACCCCCATCCGCCTTGAATTGACGGAGACAGATGTCAGGGTGGCAGGAGAGGAACAGGTTTTGAACCTGATTGAACTGCCCGAGGACGATATCGACATCCCTTCAGTACTCCGCCGGAGGAAAAACCAGCAGGGTTGATGGATGAATACGCCACCTGAAGGGGTTTCGAAAGCAGGGAAGGGTTTTCCATGGCATCGAGGATAACATGGCAAAGCTTTCGTCGGAATGAACATCCTGTGGAACCTTTGCCCTCAGGAGGAGACCCCGTCTGGGCGTTGGCCTACCCGCAAAGCTACGATGTCGGCATGGGCAACCTGGGCGTGCATTCCGTATACAGGGCTTTGCGTGAGCGTGGCGTGGCGGTGGAACGTTTTTTTAGGCATCCCTATCCTGAGATTTCCGTTGAATCTGACCGTCCGGCCAGGGATTTTCGCTTGTTGACGGCATCCGTAGCCTATGAGCCCGACATGTTGAACCTTTTGACCATGCTGAGTCAATGGGGGATACCGCAAAGCTGGCGGGAGCGTTCTGAAAAGGACGGGCCGTTGCTCGGAATCGGAGGGGGTATTTCGTACATTAATCCTATCGCCCTTTCCAGGTATGCGGATTTTATCGCTCTCGGGGATGGAGAAGAGCTTTACGATCATCTCGTCGATTCCGTTCGCCGCTATTTCCACAATCACGGTAGCAGGCAGCGTTTCTGGGAAGATTTATCGGAGAGCCCCTATTTCCTTGTTCCGCCGATACATCTCGATCTGTTGTTCCAGGGGCGTGAGATCGGACGGCATAAATCCATATGCAGCGATATGTCAAAAGTTTACGGCAAAAGCACCTGGATTACATCACGAAGCGTATTTCCCGGGACACTACTCGTGGAGACCCAAAGGGGGTGCTGGAGGAATTGCCGTTTCTGCACTATTCCCGCCTGTTTCGGGCATCCAAGGATGCGGCCTGTTGAAAACGTCCTCAACGATCTTTCACTGGCGGCGGAAACCGGAGCGTCCCATATCGGAATTATCGCCCCTGAATCCGGGGATTATCCGTGGATTCAAGAGGTTCTCGCAAAAATCCACAAGGACAAGTTCGCCGTCTCCTTTGCATCATTGCGGATAGACTCTCTTTCTGACGAAATCCTTGCCGCTCTCGCTGAAAGCGGACAACGAACGCTGACCGTCGCGCCGGAAACCGGGGACGACGAACTCCGAAAAAGCTGCGGGAAAGGATTTACCAGAAAGGAGATCATGGAGAAACTTTTGCGGGCAAAAGAAAAGGGTATAAAAAAAGTAAAAATGTATTTTATGATCGGCTTGCCCCGGGAGACGGAGGAGCATATGCTTGAAACGGCCAGGCTCATACATCTGGTACGAAAAGAAACAGACTTGAAAATGGTGGCTTCCCTGAGCATATTTGTGCCGAAACCACAGACAGCCTGGTGGAATGAGGATTTTGCATCCTTAGCCAACATCAGGGCCAAAATCCGAATCCTGAGAGAGCACCTTTCGAAATCCGGAACTCGAGGAATAGAGCTTCGGCTTCCAAGCTACCGGGAAGCAGCCAGGGAATACAGTCTGGCATGGAGTCAGGCCGATGCAAATCTGGGGGCTTTGCGGAACAATACAGCACAAAATAATAGAACCCATGTTGCGGAGCAGCTGGAGCTGGTTGGATCGCAAAGTTATCTTTCAGGATCGAAGTAAAGGGGTGTGAATATGAGAAGAGGGCGAAAATATAAGGAGAGGCGGTCGATTGTTTCTTTTGGCCATATCATGTTGCCGCTTGTCGGGTTGCTCGCGCTTGGGCTTCTCATTCTCGGCGTGCGTCTACTATTTTTCCAATCGCCGGAGGAATTTTCCATGGCAAATTACCAGGCTGAAGAGTTCGTGACGGCACGAGAGCCCTTGCAGGAGGAAACAAAACCACCCGTCCAGGAAGCCCCAAGGGACGAGATCCAGTTAAAGCCGGTCGTCACAGTCCCCGTGGAGATAACAGATGTAGAAAAAACAGGGCGAGCGCCTGCAAAAGAGGAAGCAAAACAGGCAACTTCGATAACTGCCGAGGAACAACCGAGCCAGGAAACGGTGAAAACAGGTCAACAGGAAACCCCTGCAAGTTCTCCTCCCTCTGAGGGATTCTGGGGGGTTCAGATAGGGGCCTTTACAGTCCGGGAATCCGCAGAAAACCTCGCATCGGAAGTCCGGAAAAAAGGCCATGAAGCCTTCGTGATCCCTGCGGAAGTCGGCGGAAAACAATATTACAGGGTCAGAGTCAAAGCAGGCGATAACCGCAAGGCAGCGGAACAGTTGGAAAAAGCCCTGGCTTCGGAAGGCTATCCGACACTTGTTGCCTACCAGGAATGACAAGATGTCTTTGACTGTCATCGGGAATCAACGAAAAACACCTGCTGGAGTGTACCGATGAACCACTTCGTCACCGAAACCTTGTCACGGGAAGAAGCCCTCCTCCGTATCGCTTCGGAACTGAACTTTCCGTGGCCTGTGGAAACAGAAGAACAGCCACTCATCAATTCGATCGGTAGGCGCACCGGAAGGGATCTTTTGACTTTGGAGGAGCATCCTCCTTTTGACAGAAGCCTGCGTGACGGATATGCGCTTTTCTCCGGTGACACAACAGGCGCTTCCTGGGGCAGTCCGGTCTTTTTGAAAGTGAAAGGTTCCATTGCCATGGGGGAAACTCCCGGATTCGCCTTGTCTCGGGGTGAGGCCGCGGGGATTTCAACGGGGGGTTGCCTCCCTGAAGGAGCCGACGCAGTGCTCATGTTGGAAGATTCATCCATACTGGCAAATACGCTTGAAGTCCGCAGATCTCTTCAAAGCGGGGAAAACATCATGCGCCGTGCGGAGGAAGTACGGGCGGGGGAGAGACTCCTCGAGAATGGAAAGCTACTTGACTTCAGGAACATCAACCTTCTCTCTTCCTTCGGTTTTTCGAATGTCTCCGTCATCCGGGCCCAAGCGGCGATACTCAGCACCGGTGACGAACTTGTTCCACCGACGACAAGGCCCCTTCCACCCGGAAAGATCCGGGATGCCAACGGTGGTATGATTGCCGCCATACTCGAAGATCAGGGCTTTACGTGGAGATATCTGGGAATCGTCCCGGATGATCCCCAACAGCTCAAATCCCGGGTCTCGGAAGCTCTTGAGGAACAGGACATCCTCTTTCTGAGCGGTGGGTCTTCCGTCAGCGCCAGAGATTTCACAAGCGCTGCCATTGAATCTCTCAAGGATCCAGGACTGATGGTGAGAGGGCTCAACATATCTCCCGGCAAACCGACACTTGTGGGAGGCAACTCAAGGCGCAGGAAGCTGGCTGTAGGACTTCCCGGCCACCCTCTTTCCTGTGCCGTCGTCATGTGGACCTTCGTCCTGCCGCTTTTGTTGGCATTGATCACCGGTCATGAATCTGCAGAAGACGAACTCTTCCAAAAAATCCAACTCAAGGTGGAGAAAGATATTTTCGGTCGAACCGGTGTGGAAGAATTCTTCCCGGCCCGAATTGAAAAAAACCGTATCATTCCGTTGATCGGCAAATCCGGTTACGTAGGCACCATGGCCCGCGCAGCCGGCCTTGTTCGTCTTCCCGTCGAAAGGGAAACCGTGCGCGCGGGAGAAAAAGCGGAGGTCTGGCTATGGTAAATGCTCAACGACAACATGTTGGAATGGACGAGATTAGGCCCTTGCTTGACGAATTTTTTGAGCCTCTTGACAGGGAAGAATTCGTTAATATATTCGAATCCGGCTGCCTCGGGAGACGGCTTTTCCGGGATATCCCTTCCCGCCGCAACGTACCCCATTACCAGGCATCCGCTGTAGATGGATACGCCGTGGTCTCGGCGCAAACCGCCTATGCTTCACCGGCCCGGCCTGTTGAAATGCCGCCCGAAAACATTCTCTGGGTGAACACAGGCGGATGGGTGCCAGATCCATTCGACACCGTTGTCATGATCGAAGATGTAGCTGAATCAGGAGACGGCTCCATCCTGGTGTCCCGCGCCCACAGCAAGGGAGCGAACATCCGACCTGTCGGGGAGGATATCTCAAAGGGGCAGATCATCGCCAGGAAAGGTGAAAAACTTACCCCTTGCTACAAGGCGCTTTTGGCAGCTGCAGGCTGGAAGGATGTTCCCGTTTTCCCCTTGCCGAGAGTCATCTTCATTCCTACAGGCGATGAAATCCGATCCATCGACCAATCCAGGCTTACGATTCCGCTCGCGCCCGGAATAGTTCCAGAAACCAATTCCGTGCTCCTTTCAGGTTTGTTCGAACATTGGGGATACCCTCTTGACATCCATCCCGTGCTGCCCGACGACTCCGAAATCATCGAACAAACAGTTCAAAAAGTCCTTTTGGACTACGATGTGATTCTTATCGGGGCGGGTACCGCAAAAGGCGAACGGGACCACAGCGCCGAGATACTTTCCAGGCTCGGGACACTTCGGTTCAGGTGGGTGCGGATGAAACCCGGAAGGCCTGTCATGCTGGGCGAGGTTTCAGGCAAGCCATTGATCGCTCTTCCGGGATTTCCGATGTCCACCCTTGTTACAACCTGGTCGGTGGTTTACCCCCTTCTCAAGGTTCTCGAGGGTGACGGTCCCGCACAAAAGCATCGGATCTCGGAAGCCCTGGGCGTTCGCGAAGAAGTATCGACAAGGCTTCTGATGCATCACTCATCCCCGCAAGGAGTATCGGACTGGCTAAGGCTGCGTTGCGCTGAAATCGAGGGACAACGATACAGCTGGATTCTGCCGGCAGGTTCGAGCACCATGTGGTCCATGGCTGAAGCGGACGGGTTTTCCCTTCTTTCTGAAACAGACCTTGAATTTCCCAAGGGGAGCCGGATAAACGTCTGGATTGTCAAACCCGTCAATTGGGAAAAGCGCGCCCTTTACCAGGGATCCAACGATCCCGGGATAGAACGTCTGCCAAGTTACGTGAGCGCCCGGGGCGCCGAAATGATCATCAGATCCGTTGGCAGCCTTGGCGGTGTCATGGCTCTTGCCAGAGGTGAAGGCCACATGGCTGCCTGCCATCTGCTGGATCCAGAGACTGGTCGATACAATACACCCTACGTCGAATCCCTGCCCGGAGCGGATGAGTGGGAAAGGATACATGTCTACAACAGACTTCAGGGTCTTCTTGTACAGCGGGGCAATCCAAAGGGTCTAAAAACCGTGGAGGATCTTGCGCGCGAAGATGTGTCCATCGTCAACCGCCAGTCCGGGGCCGGAACCAGGGTTCTTTTGGATACGCTCCTTGCTGAAGCCCACATTTCCTGTCAAAATGTCAGGGGATATGAAACCATCGCTATCACCCACCTCGATGCGGCCGGGCGTGTCGCAGCAAATACCGCTGACACGGCACTTGCCATCAAGGCGGTAGCCGACGCAATGGACCTGGACTTCATCCCTATTACCGAGGAACCTTTCGAACTGTTCGTGCCAAAAAAGTTTCTTGACCACCCTGGGGTTTCAGCCTCTCTCGAAGCACTTGAAGACCCTGCCTGGAAACAGGAAGTTGATACGCTGGGAGGATACATATGGACAAGCTGACAGACCGATATGGACGGACTTTGACCTATCTCCGCATTTCCGTCACAGACCGGTGCAATTTCCGGTGCAGGTATTGCATGCCCGCGGAGGGCGTACCCTGGATACCTCACGAAAAGATCATGACCTTTGAGGACATCGAATTTCTGGCGGCCTCTTTGATGCCGATGGGCATCAGAAAGATACGCTTCACCGGAGGAGAGCCTTTTGTCAGAAAAGGATTTGTCCAATTCCTGAAAGACATCAAATCCCGCCACACAGATCTGCGGATCACCGCAACCACAAACGGATCCATGCTGGCCCGCTTTTCCTCAGATCTCGGCGAAAGCGGCATTTCCGGAATAAACGTCAGCCT
This sequence comes from Thermovirgaceae bacterium, assembly GCA_049974925.1. Lineage (GTDB taxonomy): Bacteria > Synergistota > Synergistia > Synergistales > Thermovirgaceae > UBA1876. The sequence continues at coordinate 11,446 of JBNGDE010000018.1, forward strand.
TGACACACTGGATCCCGGGAAGTTTCGTTTTATCACAAGGACCGACGCTTTCGAAGATGTCATGGAAGGAATAAAGGTTTTTTCCGAAACCACGACGATACCGCTCAAGATCAACACTGTTCTGATCAACGGCTTCAACGACGACGAGATAGAAAACCTTATACGCTTTGCCCAAAAACACCGGGCTGTTCTCCGTTTCATCGAATTCATGCCCCTTGACGGAGACGTGTGGGCTGAAGACCGTTTTATTTCAGCCGACACCATTTTCAAAAAATTGCCTGGAGGCAGGAAAGCCTGGATGGAACTTCCGGCAAATTCAGCACATAATTTCGACGGACCGGCCGCTTATTACCGAAACCCTAATACAGGACAAAGGATCGGTATCATTGCCGCAGTAAGCCACCATTTCTGCGATAGATGCAACAGGCTGCGCATCACTGCGACAGGAGAAATGCGAACCTGCCTTTTCTCAGGCGAGGGGACGCAACTTCTTCCGTTTCTGCGCGAAAGGGACGCCGAGGCACTTAAAAGAGCCGTAAAAGAGGCAGCCTTCAAAAAGCCGAAAAGCTGGACCGCCACAAGAAACACTGAGCGCCACATGTCCCGGATCGGAGGATAAAAGCGATGAAAGAGTTCACTCACCTAGACAGGGAAGGCCGGCCGAGAATGGTAAACGTGGGAGGGAAGGACAGGACTTCCCGCGAAGCTCTTGCAGAAGGAACCGTGGATCTTCCCGAAGCGGTGGCAGCAGCCCTGAGCAAGGGCTCCACACCGAAAGGAAACGTTCTCACCATAGCGGAAACAGCCGGGATCATGGCCTGTAAACAGACAGCAGGGCTTATCCCACTGTGTCATTCAATAAGCCTGGATAGTGCCTCGGTCTCGTGCCGGTTTGAGGAAGATTCTAAAAGAATCCGGATTACCTGTCACGTATCCGCCCGCGAGGTTACGGGAGTCGAAATGGAGGCGCTGGCAGGGGTGGCGGTTGCGGCATTGACGATTTATGACATGTGCAAGGGCATTGACAAGGGAATGCGCATAGAGGGCATCCGCCTTCTCGAGAAAAGCGGTGGAAAATCCGGTACATACCGTGCGGAGGAATCATGATGAAACACAGGATTCTCGGATTTTCCGAAGGCGCTGACAAAACCGCCAAAACACCGGTCGCCTTCTTTCACACTGATGCAAGGGGCCAACCCTGTGCCAACGGCTGCCAGCGACGTATTCTCATTGTTCCTCCAGGCTCCTGCGGCGGGGATGACGATGCTTTTACGATCATCCTCAGTAAAAGCCTTTTCCCTTTGCCGGGACACGGATTCCTTCGTTTCGCAAAAGACGGAGTCCTGCTTGAGTGCAAGACCCACCAAAACGGCGAGATCCGGTGCGAAGTCTTTCGACCCGGCTTCGTCACAGTATCCGAAGTGGTGGAATTCTGGCCCCCCATAAAGACGGGGATCATGACCATCAGTGACAAGGGAAGCAGGGGGGAACGGGAAGACACCTCGGGACCAGCCCTGGCCAAAGCCATTGCAGACATCGGCGGTATCGTCTGCAAAAGAGCCGTTGTGCCCGACGAAAAGGAAGAGATCGCAACACTCCTTGAAACGTGGACCACCGGAGCCGACCCCCTTGATCTCCTTTTGACCACGGGAGGCACCGGCCTCTCGGAACGCGACGTGACACCCGAGGCCCTCGGATCCCTTTCGGGAAAAGACGTCCCGGGGCTCGCGGAGTTCATGCGATGGAAGACATCCTTCTTCACGCTTCGCTCCATCCTTTCGAGAGGAATGGCAAAGGTGGTAGGTCGAACGCTTGTTGTGGCCCTTCCCGGGAGCAGACGAGGCGCTATCCAGTGTTTCGAGGCCGTAAGCCCGGTTCTCCGACACGCCGTGGACATCGCTTCCGGCAAAGGAGGAGAGTGTGGTGGACATCACTCCTGAAAACGGGATGACCCCTTTGACGACCGGACAAAAGGTCCAGCGATGCATCATCATCACAGGGATGTCAGGCGGCGGGAAATCTACGGCACTGCACATGCTGGAAGACAGGGGCATGTATGCCATAGACAATATCCCCCCCGCCTTGTTACCGCAACTGCTATCAGTACTCTCGATACACGAGGGTGCCGTCCGGAGCGGCGTAGCGGCCGTCGTTGACGTGCGCGGCAACCGTTTGTTGAGGGACCTTTTTTCCGTCATAGAACTTTTGAGGAAAAAAAACATCGCCGTGACGGTTCTTTTTTTTGACGCGTCGGATAACATACTCCTCAAGCGGTTCGAAAAAACACGGCGCCGCCATCCTCTGGCGTCGGATACATCCATCCTCGAGGCCATCGGCATGGAGAGGATTGAAATGTCTCCCATCCTTGAATGGGCCGACAGTATCATCGATACCTCGGAAATGGACCTGGCCCGGCTGAGAGAAAAACTCGGTGAAGAACTCGGAGTCTCTCCGAGTACGCCCATGGTTCTTTTCACTTCCTTCGGTTTCAAGTATGGCATCCCGCCTGACAGCGACTATGTTTTCGATGCCCGATTTCTGCCGAACCCGTATTACGTCCCGGACCTCAGACCTCTTTCGGGGAAATCGGAAAAGGTCCAGGCATATATGGACTCCTTCGCCGAAACTGTTGAGTTTTTGGCCAAAATGTTGAACCTGCTGGAATTCGTCCTCCCCCTTTATGCAAACACAGGGAAACATCAGGTGCAGATCTCCATTGGTTGCACCGGGGGACGCCACCGTTCCGTGGCGCTGGTTGAAAAGATCGCAAGAGAATTCACTTCACAAGAGTGCGTGGTACGCCACAGGGATGTGGACAAGGAACAGGTGTGGTCTTCATGAGCTGGTGGTCTGCCTTTACCCTTGGCCTGCTTTCGGGTGGAGCCGCCGTTTTTCTTGTCTCCATCATCCTGGGGGAGGAAAGGAATGAAGAAACATCGCGAAAGCAGAAATCCGATTTCAGGACACAGAATGTCATGACCAAGGCTGTTCAGCACCGTCTGACCCAAGGTCCAGAAATCGTGGCAATCGGTGGAGGAACTGGATTATCCACACTCCTGGCCGGCCTGAAAGCCTATACAAGGAATATTACGGCCGTTGTTACCGTCACCGATGAAGGCGGAAGCTCGGGGCGCCTGAAGAATGAATGGGGTGTGCTCCCCCCAGGGGATATCAGGAACTGTCTTGTTTCCCTTGCCGAACATGACAGTTCCCTCAACAGCATTCTCAATTTCCGTTTCGACAGGGGAGAGCTTGCTGGACACAACCTCGGAAACCTCATACTCCTCGCCACGACGGAGATAACCGGAGATTTCCGCCTCGCGGTAGAAGAACTGAACCATCTTCTTGCCATCCGCGGGCGGGTTCTCCCCGTTACGACGGAAGCAGTGACCATTGCCGGCAGAACGAAAAGCGGCGAAATCCTCAGGGGAGAGCTCGAAATCACCAGCAGAGGGGCCGACATCCAGTCAATCTGGATAGAACCCCGCGATGCACGCCCCGTACCGGACGTCCTTACAGCCTTCGAAACTGCGGACATCATCGTCCTTGGTCCCGGAAGCCTTTTCACCAGCATCCTCCCCAATCTTCTCATCGGGGATGTATCTGAGGGGTTGTCTAAAATCAGCGCACCCATAGCCTATATCAGCAACCTGATGACCCAGCCCGGTGAGACGCCTGAAATGGATATTCTGGACCACGTCACTTGGATACGTCACAGTCTGGGTCGCTATCCCGATTACGTAATCGCAAACACCGGCCCCATTCCAGGCCGTTACCTTGAAGCCTACAGGGCTGCAGGAGCTGACGCTCTCGTCCTGGACGAGGTCCAGACAAAGACCCTGAAAGAAGCTGGTTGTACGATCATGACGGGCAATTTTGTCCACGTCACGGAATCAGGAACGCTTCGTCATAACACCCAAAAGCTGGCGGAAACAATTATGAAAATCGTCAGGGAGACCAGGGAAAACCGGTAATGAAACGTATGGAAAACCTGCTCTGGGATGAATGGACCGAGGGTGAACCCGCTTTCGGTTCTGGGTATCACTCCGAAGAGGTTTCCGGAATAATTTCCGGCATGGCGCGCACTTTCAGCAAGGAAGCAGTGGTGTGTTCCAACGGAAGGCTGCACATCTTCAAGCGTCTCCGGAAAATATGGAATACCTCGGGATGGTCACTGAAGACACCTTTTTCGTCAGTTTTGTTCATCCCGAAAAACTACCACGGGAAAATCCATCTCAAGTTACCTGTTGATGTGTATGCTTCCATAGTCGAACGTGCCGACTCGTGTGAAACAAGGTCCAAAGGGTGGATCTGGCTCCGCGGTTTTTTTGGCGCCTGCGCCTCCCTTTATCTTCCGCGCACGGGGTATTACCTCGTCTTCAGAATAACCAAAAATCATCAACCGGAAGCCCTCGACAGGGCTGCAGCCCTTCTCAGGATCGGGGATATCCCCTTCAGGGCAAGGCAGCGCCACGGCCTGCGTGAATTGACGGTCAGGGACCAGGGCGGTATTGTAAACGTCCTTACAGGAATGCGTCTTTTCAGAACAGCTCTCGAGCTGGAGGAAAAGGCACTGTTGCGGTCGGTTCGGGACAGGGCGAACCGGCTTGTAAACTGCGACGCCGCCAACATCAGGAAAACCCTGGAGGCGGCTCTGAGGCAAAGAATGATCGCCCTCCGTCTCACCGAGACAGGCAAACTTGAAAAACTGCCTCCTGAATACAGGGATCTTGCAAAAGCGAGGATAGACAATCCAACAGCGACACTGACGGAACTTGGACAGCTTTTGCAAAAACCCGTAAGCAAAAGTACGATAGAATACAGATGGAGGAAAATGGAACAAATGGCTGAAGAATCGTATCAAGGTGAAGGGGGATGATTGCAATGTACCTCGGCAAAGCGGACGTGAACACCTTTGACAAGGGTGCCGGCCGGGAGTTTCTGGTTTCAAACGGTCAGGGAGGGTACGGTTTTTCAACCGTGGTCGGAGCCAACACTCGTAGGGAACATGGGCTTCTGGTGGTAAAAAATGACCGGTCGGCGCTTTCAACGGTCCTGATAAGCAAGGTCGAGGAAACGCTTTTCTCAAAAGGAAAGAAGTACCAGCTCTCGACCAATCGATATAAAGATGTGGTATATCCCGATGGATATCGGTACATCCAGGAATACGAGGCCAATCCCCTTCCCAGCACTTTGTTTGTCATACACAGCACTCTCCTGAAAAAGACAATTTTCATGCCGCGGGACTCGCAAAGCACGGTAATCAAGTATGAACTGCTGGCGAGCCCGGAAACGGTGCAGATTGAACTCCGCCCCCTGTGCTCACACCGTTCCGTTACTTCAATAAACCGAAAGGAAACTTCAACGGATAGCTTTCAGGCCGAGGCATCGGGGAAATCCATGACGGTGAGCGGAAACGGGTTTCACAGCCACGTGTACGGGACCCGCGGCGAATGGGAATACAAACCCCTCTGGTTCGAAAATGTCTTTTACGCCCTTGACGAATGTGCGGAAGAGCCGGACAGACTCGAGGATCTCTGGTCCCCGGGACTGCTTTCCTTTGAAATGGCCGAGGGTGACGTCATGTATGTCGTCGCCGGATCGGAACCTGTCGGAATGGAACCGGCCGCGCTGGAGCGAATGGAAAGGGAAACGGTCCAGTGGATACGGAACAAGACCAGGGATTCCCATATCGTCGAAAAGGCGGAATTCGCCTCTGATCTTCTGGAATCGGCCATGCACTGCTTTACCGAGGACGCCGAAGGTAAACCTGCCGTATTGACAGGATTTCCTTCGGTTAAAGAAGCGGCCCGGGATACCTTCATCGCTCTTCCGGGCTTTGCCCGAGCCTCCGGCAAGTTTGACACGGCCCTTGCTGTTCTTGAAAACTGGATGGAGCGGGCGAAAGCAAACGACGGGATCATGCCGACCGAAATTGATGCAGTGACGGGGAAATGCCTGACCATCGCCGTTGACACCGGCCTCTGGTATGTTTACGCCATGGACAAGCTGGCTGAAGCGATGGAAAGCATGGAAATCATAAAGTCGCGGTGGCAGGAACTGAAAATGCTTGTAAACCGTTATATGGAACCGATCCCTGAACTCGACCTTTCCTGTGATTCCGACGGGCTGCTGACGATTTCCACCGACAACCCCGCCAGGCACTGGATGAACGGAAGCGTCAACGGCAAGCCCGTGGTAAAGCGCAAGGGCAGGCTTGTAGAAATCAATGCTCTATGGTACTACGTCCTGCGCAAAATGGAGCATTTCTCCGAATTGCTCGATGACGATGACGCCCGGAAAAGCTTCGGCGAACTGGCCGAAAAAACCCGAAAATCATTCCTGGACACTTTCTGGTCCGAAAAAGGGTATCTCAAGGACTGGGTCGACGGTGACCAGTGCGATGACGCCATACGGTGCAACCAGGTTCTCGCTGTTTCCCTTCCGGCGTCACCCCTTGATCCGGAGCGCGGCCGGTCAGTAACGGAAACCTGCTGGAGGGAACTCTATACCACCTACGGACTCAGGACTCTGGATCCGCATCACGACAAGTACAAGGGCAGGTACGAAGGCAGGCTCGATCAAAAAGAGAAAGCGCGGTTTCGCGGAATGGCCTGGCCGTGGCTTTTGGGCCAGTTCATCACCGCCTTTCTCAAATTCAACCCTGACAGGCAGGACCTCGCCTGGTGTTTCGTCCGCCCCTTCAAGGCCCATCTCAGGCACGGATGTCTTGGGGCAATCGCCCAGAATTTCGACGGAAGCATGCCCTATTGCGCCCATGGGGACGCATTGTCCGCCATGAGCGTCGGGGAAATCCTGAGGGTTATTGACGAGGACCTTCAAAAAGAACGCGGCATCTGATAGTGAAAAGGACAAAAGCCGAAAAATAGCCAGAAATTCCAAAAGGGCCAGGGCTCATGGGCCTTGGCTCTTTTCACACAAAACCAATGGAGGAGTGAAAACCATGAAAAAAGCACGTGTCGCCATCAACGGATTCGGCCGGATAGGCAGACTCGCCCTTCGAGCCTTGCATGAATACGACAGTGAAGGGCTTTTTGAAATCGTCGCCACAAACAGCAGGACCGACGCCGACCAAAGAGCATATCTGTTCAAATACGATTCAGTACACAGACGTTTTCCCAAAACCGTGGAGTCCAAAAACGATGCCATTATCATTGATGGAAGGGAAGTCAAGGTCCTCCAGGTGGCAGACATCAAGGACCTTCCCTGGAAGGACCTGAACATCGATATCGTGATCGAATCCTCGGGAAGATATACAGACGCGGAAAAGGCACGGGCACACCTTGATGCCGGCGCCAAAAAGGTTCTTGTCACGGCACCGGCGAAGGGCGGCGAAGACGCCACCATCGTCATGGGCGTGAACGAAGCGGTTTATGATGCAAAAGCCCATCACATCGTTTCTAATGCCTCATGCACGACAAACTGCCTGGCTCCTGTCGTGAAGGTCCTCCATGAACGGTTCGGAATCGTCAAGGGCCTCATGACAACAGCCCATTCCTATACGAACGACCAGAAGACCCTCGACGCCTCTCACAAGAAGCTTCACCGGGGACGCGCCGCAGCCCTCTCTATCATCCCAACGACAACAGGTGCGGCGGCGGCGATCGGAAAAGTGATGCCCGAAATGCAGGGGAAACTCAACGGAATCGCCATGCGTGTCCCCACACCCGATGTTTCAGTGGTTGACCTTACCGTCGAACTTGAAAAGGCCGTCGACGCTGAAACTATCAACGAAACCGTCAGGGAATACTCCCTGGGAGAACTGAAGGGCATCCTGGCATACGAGAC
>JBNGDE010000019.1:0-19067 GCA_049974925.1 Thermovirgaceae bacterium
GACGGGGCCCACTGTCTCGCCATTACCAACGTTCGGGGTTCGACCCTTGCCCGGGAAGTGCACAGCGTCCTTCTCCTGAAGGCCGGGCCTGAAATCGGTGTCGCTGCGACGAAAACCTTCACAGGTCAGGTGGCGACCCTCTTTCTGGCGGCCCTGTATCTGGCCCGTCTTCGGGGAACCATCACAGCGGACGAGGAAGAACGCCTTTGCACGGAATTCCTTCAGATCCCTTACAAGGTCGAGAAAGTTCTGGAGAAGGAGAAAGACATTCTCCCTGTCGCGAAAGCTTATGCCGACAGGTCAAATTTCCTGTTCATCGGGAGGGGAATCTCATTTCCAGTCGCCCTTGAAGGGGCGCTGAAGCTCAAGGAGATTTCCTATATTCATGCCGAGGCCTATGCGGCCGGTGAAATGAAGCACGGTCCGATCGCCCTCCTGGAGCCAAAGGTGCCGGTGGTGGTGGTAAACCCGAAAGACAGCATGTACGAAAAGACCCTGTCGAACATCCAGGAAGCACGGGCAAGACACGCTCCGATCATCGGGATTTGCACCGAAGGGGACGTCCTCGTGAAAAAGCATGCCGATGCCATTGTGGAAGTTCCCTGGACCGACGAGGAGTTCAGCCCCTTTTTGACGGTTGTCCCGCTTCAACTTTTGGCGTATCACATTGCGAAAATACTTGAAAGAGAGATCGATCAACCGAGAAACCTGGCAAAAAGCGTGACCGTTGAGTAACAAGGCAAAAAGGGGAAACAGTACTTTCGGAAAGCGGCCGGCCTAAGGGGTTCCGGCCGCTTTCAGCGGTTCTTTGGTGGAGGGGAAGTAAAGCCGCAGGTGGGTTACACCTTCCAAAGCGGTGTCGTCTCTGCCGGTTGCCTGGGGCATCCATTTCCAGGGCCCTCCGTTTTCCCGGACGAGAACGAGGGATTTTCGCCCGTAGGTGGACCACAGGTCCCAAAGCTTTTCCCCGGTGGCGGGACCCGGCACGAACCCGGAGGAAAAGAGGGGCTTTTTGCCGGTGAAAGTTCCCTTTTCCGGGGCTACGATCAGCCATTGGGACAGCTTCCACGCACTTTTCATCTCGGGCGACGAGGCGTGTTCCAGGGGCAGGATCTGGAAGCCTCCGACCATCCCTTCAGGGGACGTGCTGATGTCGATGACACCAGGATGATTTGCCCTGATCCTGCCTGTTCGCTGGAACTGGGTGCCGCCGAAACGCCCACAGCCCGCGAGGGGACGGACGACCCGGCCGAGAAGCTGCGCTCCCTCGTTGGTCCAGGCGATGATCCGGCCGCCCGGCCGGTTTTCGATCTCTACGAACCAGGGGGTTGCCTCGGGCGGGACGATTATTTCCAACGAGGGCCTCGTTGTCCCCTTTCCAGCAGGTCCATTTTCCCTGAAGATCACCCTGCTTCCGACAGTCGGTGCCCACGCCCCGAAAAGCCCCCGGCCCGGGGGGATGTCCGTAAGATAGTACGTGTTTTCCCCGGCGGCTGGGGCGAAGGAGTCCCTGGGCAGGATGCTGACGGTTTCGCCCTGCCCGTTTTTGATATCCACCAGGATATGAAGGGCGTTTACAGCCGTGGCGACGACGGTTCCCGGTTTCCCCCATTTTGATGCCGTGAAAGCCGGCCATCTGGTTGTCGAGGGCAAAGACAGAACCGATCCGAGTTTCAGGACCTCATCGTGACCCCCCACGACCATGATGCTTCCGCCAGGGAAAGCCTCAATGAGAAGATGGTAGCCTCCGCCGCCGGTTGTCGCACCGCCGTAGCCGGTAGAGGTCACAACAGCCACTACCATGATGAATGCCGATATCAACAGTTTTTTATAGAGACGCTTCATCCTTTTTTACCCTTTTCCTCTAGTTTTCCGGCCCCTTGGGTATTTTCGCCGCGCTTTTGGGTCTGGAGGCTTTTTCCCTTGAAAAGGATGAGAACGAAAAGCATCAAAGCCGGAAGCACGCTGACGGCAAGGACAAGGGAGAACCGCAGGAGAGTGAATGCCGCAAGGGCGAAAAATACAAACAGGAGAATGTAAAAGACGTGTCGGGCGACGGCAAACCGCTTCGTCCCCAGTATTCCCGCAATGCTGGTGAGGACCAGGAGCACGGCAAGGGCCAGCCACAAAAGTTCCATTGAAAAATCAGGCCGGCTGCGTCTTTGGCTTTTCCCTGCGGGCGCATTCCGTGCATAAACCGTAGAGATACAGCTGGACTCCTGAAACGTTGTGGGGCGTGCCCGCCGTGAGCTGCCTGACCATGTCCTCGTGGACGGGAAAGTCGAAAAGCCTTTTACAGCGGTTGCACCGGAAATGTCCGTGTACTTCGGGATCCGGGTCGAAAAAAACGCGTTTGTTGTCTATGGCGATGATCTGGATGAGCCCGGCTTTCTCCAAAAGCTGGGCGGTGCTGTAGATGGTGGCGAAGGAGATAGTGGGGAAGACCTTTTTCATTTCCAGGTAGATCCGTTCGGCCGAAGGATGGTCCCTGCGGTCTTCCAGAAGCTTTATTATGCCTACTCGCTGTGCCGTGATCTTGGCTCCGGATTTCTTCAACTGCCCAATGGCTTCATCGACGGTCCACATTACCTGTCCCCCAATGGGAAATCATTTGCTTATTCCCGAGAAGTATATAATACTTTTGAGGTCTTTGCGAACACAAGACGGCAGATGTTTCTGTCAAGGCATGATGCCTTGACAGGGTCCGGGCGTGAAAGGCTATAATTGCTGCGCTTGCAATGGGGTGTAGCCAAGCTGGCAAGGCAGCGGACTTTGGATCCGCGATCGCTGGTTCGAATCCAGCCACCCCAGCCATTTGAAGGTGTTCGGGGGAAGCCGAGGCTTCCCCCGCTTTACGTGTTTTGCAGAAATTACGTCCCTTGTAGTAGAGTGTATTGGCCTGCTGCCTGAAGGAGAAGAAGACGTAAAAAAGGGGGCTGCCGGTATGGAGGGAACGGGTATTGGCGCACTGGTGCTTGCCGCGGGGAAGGGAACGCGGATGAAAAGCGGGACACCGAAGGTCCTGCTTCCGATTCTCGAAGAACCTCTCCTGTGGTATGTTCTCGAGAGCCTCTCAGGGACCACTGTGGACTGCATGGCAGTGGTGGTCGGTCACGGCCGGGAACAGGTGGAAAGATACCTGCAGGAGGTCTGGCCTGAGGCGGCTGTATGCGTTCAGGAGAACCAGAATGGTACAGGCCATGCCGTGATGTGTTCCCGAGAGTGGCTTCAAGGCCTTGAGCACGTGCTGGTGCTTCCGGGTGATGTCCCGCAGCTTTCGAGCCGTTCTATCGACCGGCTTCTCAATGAGCACAAAGCTGGCGGTGCGAGCTGTACATTTTACGGCTTTCAGCCACAGGATCCTGCCGGTTACGGAAGGATCGTCGAAAGGGACGGTGTTGTGAAGATCGTCGAAGAACGGGATGCAACGGAAGAGGAGAAAGGAATTCCTGTCGCAAACAGTGGTGTTTATGCCTTCAGGGTGTCCGGGCTGCTCACCTGTCTTGAAGGACTCGGAAAGGACAACGCCCAGGGGGAATATTATCTCACCGATGTGGTGGAGGCCCTGTCCAGGGCCGGAGCCGGGGTGAAGATGATCCTCCTTGAAGATGCCCACGAAGCTGCCGGAGTCAACGACCCTCTTCAGCTCGCCGAAGCGACCTGGCGGATCCGTTCCAGCATTGTGGTGCAACACATGAAGGCCGGGGTGCGCTGCGTCGATCCCGAAACGGTGTACGTCGGGCCGAGGGTCCGGATCGAGGAGGATGTTCTCATCGACCCCTTCGTTCAGATATATGGAGGGAGCGACATCGGTCGCGGGTGCCGTATAGGCAGCCATTCCCTGCTTCGTCACGTGCGGTGCGGCGCGGGTGTGGTGATCCAGAATCACGTGGATGTGAGAGAAAGCTCCCTGGGCCCGGGAGTCGTCGTCGGGCCTTTCGCACATATCCGCAACGGTAGCGAAATCGGGGGGAACGCCTTCATCGGAAAATTCGTGGAGATAAAAAACAGCAGGATCGGTCCCTGCGCCAAGGTTCCGCACCTTTCCTACATGGGGGACGCCGATGTTGGCGAAAGGACGAATGTCGGAGCGGGAACGATAACCTGTAATTACGACGGATGTAGAAAAAACAGGACCCGCATCGGAAAAGACTGCTTCATCGGGAGCGATACGATGCTTGTGGCGCCGGTGGAAGTCAAAGACAATTCCTATACCGGTGCAGGGTCTGTCATAACGAAGGATGTTCCGGAAGGAAGCCTGGCCGTGGCGCGGTCCAGGCAAAAAAACATAGAAGGATGGGCACAGGGGAAAAAGAAGCAGGGGGGGCAGTCGTGAATGGTATCAAAACTTCGTGAGATCAAGGTGTTTTCCGGAACGTCGCACCCGGCCTTCACCGAAAAAATTTGTGAAAGCCTCGGCATCAGCGTCGCTTCAGCCAGGCTGTTCAGGTTTTCCGACGGGGAAACGGGTGTCTCTGTGGAAGAAAGCGTACGTGGTGCTGACGTGTTCGTCGTCCAGCCGACATGCCACCCCGTTAACGAAAACCTGGTCGAGCTGCTCATTATGCTTGACGTTCTCCGGCGTGCCTCGGCCTACAGGATAAACGTGGTCACGCCCTATTTCGGATATGCACGCCAGGACAGGAAGACCAAGGCCCGGGAACCGATCACGGCAAAACTCGTTGCCAACCTGATCGAAAAAGCCGGCGCTGACCGGCTCATTGCTGCGGACCTCCATGCAGGGCAGATCCAGGGGTTTTTCGATGTCCCCGTCGACCACCTGACGGGCATTCCACTGCTTTCCTCGCATTTCCGGGAGACCCTTAAAAGGGAGATAGACGAGGGGCGGGTCGTCGTTGTCTCGCCCGACATCGGTGGTGTCGTGCGGGCGCGGCGTTTTGCGGTGCACCTGAATGCCGACCTCGCCATCGTGGACAAGAGGAGATCCCACGAGGTTGCCAACCTGAGCAAGGTCATGGAGATCATCGGCCACGTAGACGGCAAGGTCTCCATCATTGTGGATGACATCATAGATACGGCGGGGACCATGGTACAGGCCGCGGAGGCCTTGCTCAACCGCGGCGCGGAGAAGGTCTACGCCTGCGCCACCCATGGCGTGCTTTCAGGGCCGGCGGTGGAAAGGATCGGCCTGTCCCCGATCGAGCAACTGGTGCTGACCGATACGATCCCGTTGCCGAAAGAGAAACAAATCGATAAAATCACAACATTGTCCATCGCCCCGCTTTTTGCGGAAGCCATCAGCAGGATACATTCCGACCACTCCGTGAGCATCCTTTTCCGCTAGGCGGCCGGCGCAAGAGGCAGGAAGGAGAATCTTTAAGGAGGAAGAGTCATGACATCGTCGTCTGTCAAACTGACACTCAAGAAAAGGGAAAAAACCGGCAAGGAAGTGAACAAGAAGCTTCGTGCCGGAGGAGTGATTCCGGCCGTTTTCTACGGACCCGAACTGGCTGAGGCGGTTCCGGTGATTGTGGAGGCGAAAAATGTCCTGCACTACGCAAATTCCCCACACTGGGAAACAATCCGGATCGACGCGACATTGCCCGACGGCAGGGAAGAAATGTGTCTCATGCGTGAGATCCAGAGAGACCCCTTGACGGGAGATGTGCTTCACATAGACTTTCTCCAGCTGTTGTCCGGACACAAGGTTTACGTCAACGTGCCCGTAGAGATCACGGGAAGGGATCGCTGCCTCGGGGTAAAGCAGGGCGGGGTGTTCGAACAGCTCCTGCACGAAATCGAAATGTACGTCCTTCCCAAAGAAATTCCCGATTCCATTATTGTGGACGTATCAGGACTCGGGATCGATGATGCTGTTTACGTCAAGGATCTTGCACTTCCTGAAAGTGCCGTAATCGAGCAGGACCCGGAATCGGCCGTCGTCATGGTGACCTATGCGACCATGCCCAAGCTGCCCGAAGAGGAAGAAGAAGAAGCTGCCAAAGAAGGGGAAATGGAAGTGGAAATCGTCGGCAAGAGCAAGGCCAAGGCCAAAGAGGAAGAGGAAGAATAGGACTGACGCGGGGTGCAGCTTATTCTGGGTCTTGGAAACCCGGGGCCGCGATATGCCTGGACGAGGCACAACGTGGGGTGGCTCCTCGTCGATATGCTGGTGGATGATGTCGGTGGGGCACCGTTGTCCGAAACTCGCTACCTTCAGCGGTGGGGGCCAGTTGAAATCGAAGGCAGAACGGTCCTTTTCGCCAAACCCCTGACCTACATGAACAGAAGTGGACTGGTCTTTCAAGAACTTCCTGCTGAACTGATGCAGGATCCGGAAAAGATTCTTGTCGTTTATGACGATATCGCCCTTCCCTTCGGGAGGATCCGCCTGCGAAAAAGCGGGTCCGCCGGGGGGCACAACGGTATGAAATCCGTCCTTTCAGTGCTCGGAACCCTGGAGGTTCCGCGCCTGCGTGTCGGCATTGCAGGCGCGGATCTCCCGCAGGATGTGGCCAGGTACGTTACGTCCCCCTTTAGCCCCAGGGAGTTGAAAATCCTGCCGGCAATCCTCGAAAGGGCCGTCGAGGCTGTTCGTCTGTGGGTCGCGGGGGAATGGGACAAGGCCATGCAACGGGCCAATGCCCCGGACCTTTTGGAAGAAATCGAAGACCTGAGCGGGAATTGAGTATGGCGGGGGATGGCCCCTCGCCATATTGTTTTTTGAGAGGAGGGTGCCATGAAGGAATTTCCGAAGGTTCGATCGGCGAAAGAGGCTTTCAGCTGCATGAAAGGTCCCGGCGTCAGCAGACGACGTGTCCATGTCGGGGAAAAGACGGCTTCCCGCGCCTGGTTTTGCAGGGATGTCGCAGGACCTGCACTGTTTGTCATGCCCGATAAAAAAATCCTCCAGGAATTTGTCTCCGATTGGACGACCTTACACGGGAACCAGGAAATCATGGTCCTTCCCGAACTCCCGCTGTGGATCGATGGATTCAGGATGGAAGCCCTCCGTGTCAGGCGGGGCGAAATCCTGGAAAAATGGAGGATTGAGAAGGGGGTTCTCGCGGCGACTCCTGGGGCTCTCATGATGCCTTTTCGGGTCTCAACGGGGTCCTTTCCGGTAGCGGTCGGAAAGAGCCCGGGGCGGGATGCCTTGCTTCATTGGCTCGTGTCTTCCGGTTACAAACGGACGGACCTTGTCTGGCTCCCCGGCCAGTTTGTCAGCCGCGGCAGCATCGTGGATGTTTTCGATCCCGCCTGGAAGCTCCCTCATCGGGTCGAATTTTTTGATGACCGCATCGAGAGCCTTCGGCTCTTCAGGACCGAAGACCAGCGGAGCGTCGCCCCCATGAAAGAATCGATCTTTCATGGGCTTAACGGAGCCGTCGACCTGTCCCTTTCGGAAATGGCCCCCGAAAGCTCCCGGATTGTCCTGTGCGACCCGGAAAGGATCGAGATCCAGGCGGATGCGGCCTGGTGGCTTCTCGAGGAGATGATGGAAAAGGCGGGACTCCGGGAAGGGCGTCCCTGGAATGAAACAAGACGGGACCTGAACGACTTTGAATGTCTCGAGATCACCGGCGTCCTTGACGGGGCCCGAATGCGGTCTTCTTTGATGGAACTCCCCGATTTTCGTGGTGACCGGCGTGCCCTCTGGAATTTCATTAAATACTGGAAAACCCGGGAATACAGCATTACCGTCTGTTCAAGATCGGGAAGGACCCCCCTTGTTGAAAGCCTTGGGAACGTGGATATCGTGGAAAGGGGGCTTTCGGAAGGGTTCCTGGATCACGGGGCGCTTCACCTGTTTCTTTCCGACGGAGAGCTTTACGGGGTTATCCCGCCGCCGGAGAGCGATCCTGTCGAGCCCGGTCCTCCTGTGGAATGGGATGAAAGCGTCCAGAAGACGGAATATGTCGTCCACGAGGATTACGGTATAGCGAAAAACAAGGGGATCGACACCATTGTTGCCGACGGAATGGCCAGGGACTGCCTGATCCTTGAATTCGCGGACAACAGGAGGCTCCTTGTTCCGCTCGTGCAGCTTTACAAGATTCTTCCCTACTACGTGCCCCCCGGTGAAGAAGTTCCTCTGGACGGCCTCGGTGGCAGGACCTGGAAACGTTCCGTCAAGAGAGCCAGGGAACAGGCCAGGGAGTCCGCAGAGGCGCTTCTGGCACTCTATGCGAAACGGGAGACCCTGGAAGGGTACAGGCACGGTCCGGATGGGCCATTGACGGAAAGGATCGAGGCCAACTGTCTGTTCCCACTGACTGCGGACCAGGCAAAAGCCGTCGAGGACATCAAAAGGGACATGGAACGCCCGCAGCCAATGGACCGGCTTCTGATCGGGGATGTCGGCTTCGGGAAAACCGAGGTGGCTCTCAGGGCTGCCGTCAAGGCGGCCGAAAACGGCCGGCAGGTGTTGTTTCTGGTTCCCACCACGCTTTTGGCCGAACAGCACATGGCAACCTTCAGTGCCCGCTGCGACGGTCTGCCGCTGAAGGTAGAGATGCTATCGAGGTTTGTCTCCTCTTCCAGGCAGCGCACGGTCATCGAGGACGTTTCGAAAGGACGGGTTGAGATCCTCATCGGGACTCACCGGTTGCTTCAGAAGGACCTGCAGATGAAAGACCTTGGCCTCGTCATCATTGATGAAGAACACCGCTTCGGAGTATTTCACAAGGAATATGCCAAGTTCCTGCACCCGGGAGTGGATGTCCTTTCCATTACCGCAACACCGATCCCAAGGACTCTTCACATGGCCATGGGAGGCCTCAGGGATGTGTCGATCCTCGCCGCTCCGCCTCACAGGAAGCGTCCGGTGCTGACATCTCTCGGCGAATGGGACGAAGGGCTGGTCCGTCAGGCTGTGAAGCGGGAAACGGAAAGAGGTGGACAGGTCTTTTTCGTTCACAACAGGATACGGACCATCGAACACGTCGCAAAACGGCTCAGGAGTATTTTCCCGGACATGGCAATCGATATCGCCCACGGAAGAATGAACGAGCGCCAGCTTGAAAAAGTGATGCAAAGATTCAGAAAGGGGGCAACACAGGTTCTTGTCTGCACGACGATCATCGAAAGCGGCCTGGATCTTCCGAATGTGAACACCCTGATCGTTGACGAGGCACAGGACCTGGGGCTTGCGCAGATGTATCAGCTGAGAGGCAGGATCGGCCGTCGCGAAGAACAGGCTTTCTGTTTCCTGTTCTACCCCCTTGAATCGTCGCTGACCCCTGAGGCAAGGGAGCGCCTCGAGGCGGTCTCGGAGATGACGGAAGTCGGCTCCGGTTACAAGCTCGCGAGACGTGACCTTGAAATACGCGGCGGGGGCCAGCTGATTGGCACCAGGCAGCACGGGCGTATCGAGCGGGTGGGGTACACGCTCTATTACAGGATGCTCGAGGAAGAAGTGGCGAAACTCAAGGGAGAAGAGGCAAAGGGAGAAACACGCGTGGATTTCCAGTTGCCCCTGCGGCTCCCGGCTTCATATATCCCGCAGTCAAATGTCCGGGTCACGCTGTTTCGAAAGCTGCTGAGAGCCTCGAAAAGTGCTGATGTAAAGGCCATTGAGGAAGAGATGAAAGACCGGTTCGGCCCTGTACCGGATTCGGTGGGAAGCGTCCTGGCCATGGCGAGGCTCCGGGTTTCAGGGAAAAAACTTGGTATAGAATACGTGAGATGCACGGAAGAGGAAACGGTTCTTTACGGTGTCTGCCATGACCTCGCACCCCTCCTGGATGGGAGACGATGGCATAAAGCGAGTGACGGCAGGCTGAGGGGGCCCGGGGGGTACAGGGGGATGATCGAGGTCGACAGGGCTCTGAGAGGAGCAGACACGGCGGATACAGGCAGGGAGGATGTGCGTCATGGGGAATACCGGTGAAAAACTGCTCAGGCTCATGGATGTGCTGAAACAGCTTCGGGAACCCGGCGGGTGCCCCTGGGACCGGGAACAGACGATGGAAAGCCTCAGGCCCTTTATTGTCGAAGAAGCCTACGAACTGATTGAAGCCATAGATTCAGGGGACGCGAATGTCATTGCCGAAGAGTGCGGCGACCACCTTCTCCAGGTGGTGTTCATCGCGAGGATCGCCGAGGAGGAAGGGAGTTTCGACCTGGGTGACGTTCTCGACACGCTCTTGGAAAAACTCGTCCGTCGGCATCCCCATGTATTCGGCGATGTCATCGTGGCCGACAGCGAAGGTGTCAGGAAAAACTGGGAGCAGATCAAGAAGGAGGAAAGACGGGACAAGGACCGTGATCATTCCATCCTGTCGGGTGTTCCGAAAAGTCTCCCGGCCCTTGTGCGGGCATTCCAGATACAGGAGAGGGCGGCGAAGGTTGGTTTCGACTGGCCCGCCGGCGATGTTTCGCCGCTGCTCGCCAAAATCGACGAAGAGCTTGAGGAACTTGACGAGGCCCGAAAGGCCGGTGATATCAAAAGTATCAGGGAAGAAGTGGGCGATTTGCTCTTTGCCGCAGTCAACCTGGGCCGGCATCTGGGAGTCGACGCCGAATTCTGTCTCCAGGAAACGAATAAAAAGTTCACAAAGCGCTTCAGTTTCATAGAAAAAACCGTCGAAAAGGGCAACCGGGACTGGTCGGAATATAGCCTGGACGAGCTTGAGAGTCTCTGGCAGAGGGCAAAAACAAGAAGCTGAGGTAGCCTGAAAGGAACAGAGAGTATAGAATCGAAAAACGTGGCGGCAAAAGTCCGCGATCCAAAACAGGAGGTGCGCTGATGGAAAAATCCGCCGATCGCAAAATGGATCAGCGTCATGCCGAAAAGGAAGAAATGCAGGAAATGAAGCCTGAAGGAAGCGCAAAGGGAACAAGGAAGGACGAAAGGTCTTCCCGACCCGTTGCAATTACGGAAACGGCGCTCCGGGACGCTCATCAGTCCATCATGGCCACGCGGCTTCGGACAAAGGACATGCTGCCTGTGGCCGAGATGATGGATGAGGTGGGATACCATTCCCTGGAAGTATGGGGTGGAGCCACCTTCGACTCCTGCATGCGTTTTCTGGACGAAGATCCCTGGGAGAGGCTCCGTGAGCTCCGGAAGCGTTTCAAAAAGACAAAGCTCCAGATGCTGCTCAGGGGACAGAACGTCGTCGGCTACAGGCATTACGCCGACGACGTGGTCCGGGAATTCGCCAAAAGGGCTGTGGGCAACGGACTGGATATCATACGCGTCTTTGACGCGCTGAACGATGTGAGGAACATGGAAATCGCCGCCGACCAGGTGAAACGGGAAGGAAGCCATCTCCAGATGTGCCTGTCCTACACCATATCCCCCGTGCATACCCTGGAGGCGTTCGGAGAGCTTTCACTGACCATGAAGGACATGGGGGCCGATTCGATCTGCATCAAGGATATGGCCGGCCTCCTGAGCCCCGTCGATTCGGGAGCCCTCGTGACGGCCATCAAGGAAAAGACGGGTCTTCCGGTTCAGGTTCACTGCCACTATACCAGTGGCATGGCCGCCATGTCGTACCTGGCAGCTGTTGAAGCCGGTGCCGATGTGATCGACTGCGCCATATCCCCCCTGGCGATGGGGACGAGCCAGCCGGCGACGGAAGCCATGGTGGCAGCCCTGCAGCGCGGCCCCCTTGACACCGGTCTCGACCTCGAGAAACTGGCTCCCATAGCGAGACATTTCAAATCCGTCAAGGAAGATTACCGCCAGTTCGTCATGGGACTGGAAGGTGTAGACATCAACGTGCTTCTCTACCAGATTCCGGGAGGGATGTATTCCAACCTCGTGAGCCAACTCAAGGAACAGAACGCCCTGGGAAAACTTCAGAACGTTCTGGAGGAAGTCCCCAAGGTCCGGGAGGAGATGGGCTATCCGCCGCTTGTCACCCCGACCAGCCAGCTGGTCGGAACACAGGCGACGCTGAACGTCCTCACCGGCGAGCGCTGGAAGATCGTGCCCAACGAGGTCAGGAAATATTTCCTGGGTTTTTACGGAAGACCTCCCGGGAGGATCGACGAGACCATCCGTGAAAAGGTCATCGGAGACGAAAAGCCCATAGACTGCCGACCGGGTGAAATCATCGAGCCGGAGCTTGAGAGGATCTACGAGATCATGGGGCCCTTTATCATGCAACCCGAGGACGCCTTGAGCTACGCCTTGTTCCCCGCTGTGGCGAAGGATTTTCTCGTCAGGAAATACGCCATGCAGACGAAAAGGGATGTGGGTTTCGAGGAACTTGTCGAAGGAGCCGCCTATCCCTTATAATGCCGCGGTGCCAGGCGATGATGTTATAATTGCCTGGATGCGAAAATGCGCAAACAAAGCCGGGAACGAAAGTGGAGGAGATCTGATGACAACGGAAGAAAAGATTCTCGAGACCATTGATTCGAAAATCCGCCCTGCTCTTCAGAGCCACGGTGGAGATATCGACTATTTCGGTTTCGATGAGGGAGACGGTATCGTAAAGGTCAGGCTTACCGGAGCATGCGGAAGCTGTCCTTTTGCCCAGGAAACCCTCAGGGCCCAGGTGGAAGCCGTCCTGAAAAAAGAGATTCCTGAAATAGCCGGAGTCGTCCAGGAAAGGGAATAAGGACGAAAGAGAAAGAACAAAGAGGTGATCGTGACCATACCTGTGGATTCAGTCATTATCGTTCCCAACGATGAGGCCATGTCCAGGTTCCTTGGCCAGCACGACGAGAATCTGAGGCTCATAGAGCAGCGGTTTCCCGTCAGGCTTGTCGTGAGGGAGAAGGAAATTTCCGTACAGGGACCCGACGCCGACGTGGTCGAGATGGTGACGCGGATCGTCTCGCAGCTTGTCGGTGTGGCGAAAAGGGGGCATATACTGAAGCCCTCTGTCGTCAGTTACGCCATGAACGTCTATGCGGAGCACGAGGACGTGGATCTGATTTCACTCTATGAAGACGTGATCTGCATGACCTACAGGGGAAAGCCGATCCGGCCCAGGACGACGGGCCAGAAAAAATACGTTGATGCCATACGGAACAACGACGTTGTCTTTTCCATCGGACCCGCCGGTACGGGAAAGACATATCTCGCTGTGGCTCTTGCCGTTGCGGCTTTGAAGGATGCCGCCATCAGCAGGGTCGTGCTTGTGCGTCCCGCCGTGGAAGCCGGGGAGAGCCTGGGGTATCTTCCCGGCGATTTGCGGGAGAAGGTCGAACCCTATCTCAGGCCGCTCTATGATGCGTTCTACGAAATGTTCTCCCCCGAGCGGTTCATGAAATATGTCGAAAAGAGGGTTATAGAAATCGCCCCGTTGGCCTATATGCGCGGGAGGACTCTCAACGACAGTTTTATCATTCTTGATGAAGCGCAGAATACGACGCCCGAGCAGATGAAGATGTTTCTCACACGGCTCGGTTTCGGTTCGAAGGCGGTTGTGACGGGCGACATTACCCAGATCGACCTGCCCGCCGGCAAGGATTCGGGCCTCAAGGTGGTGCAGTCGGTATTGCGCGACATACCGGGTATCGATTTCGTGACCCTCGGCAAGAGTGATGTCGTTCGTCACGAGATCGTCCAGAGGATCGTGCAGGCCTACGAAGACTATGAACAACGGTGAGAAAAGCCAAAGTAGACAGGCCCCCCGGACAGCCGTGCGTCTGGCGGGCCTCCAATCATACTTCTCGAAACTGCGGACCCAGGTTCTTGCCTCGTTGATGCTGGTTTTCGTCCTCTCCGCGGTATATGCCGGCAGCTGGTGGATCGCTGCCGGGCATTCCTCCTTTGTGCCGGGTGAGCCTGCTCCGAGAACATATTACTCGCGGTACCGGATGAAATACATTGACGAACGGGCGACCCGGGAACTCAGGGAGAAACGCCAGGAGAACCTTCTCGGAGTACTGGTGCGTGAACAGGATGCAATAAGCGAGCTCGGCATGAAGCTCGAGCGGATTTCCACAGGTGAGGTGGAAGATATTCTGCCCGCCGATCTGGCGGGCCTTTTGCGGGAACTTGCAGCACCGGCACGTGAACAGGTCCTGAAGGTCGTATCCGACATCGGGTCAGGCTTTCTCGAGGAGGAACCCGGTGAGTACGGAGAGGAGGCGGTCTGGCGGCTCCTCGAAGAAACGGACCTTGAGAGCCCTGGGAAAAACCTCGCTTTCCAGATCATTGATCATCTGATAAAGCCTGTGGCCGTGATCGACCCCGAGTTGACCTCAGAGTACCGATCATACATACGGGAGCAGGTACAACCCATCGAACGGACCATTTCCACCGGAGAAGTCATCATCAGGGAGGGCGATCTCATTACGCCGGGCGTCGCCGCCATACTGCGGTCCCAGGGATACCCAGAGCGGGTCTTTCCCTACGAAGGCTACCTTGTCCTTCTGGTCCTGGTTTTGGGCTGGCTCGCATGGTACTGGTGGTACCAGGAACGGAGCAGTTACCCTTTGCAGATGAAGGAATGGGGGTTCCTCGTCACCGCACTTTCTGCAGGATGGCTGTTCCAGTATCTCGCGAGATTTTATGGCGGGGAGGGTTTCGGCATCCTGGCGATGGGAGCCTGGCTTTTCCTGTGCTTCCCGGCCCATCTCGCCTTCCAGCTGGTTCTCGGAGCGGGAATCCTGGGTGCCTTCGCTTCCGCTGGAATGTCTTTCACCGAAATCATCCTGTCTTCGATCACTGCGCTGGTAGTGGCCTTTCTGGGCTACCTGCTTTTACCTGCAGTAGACAGGCGCCAAAAACTTTTTTGGTTCCTGGCGGTCATCGGTTCCGTTTCAGCGGCGATCGTCCTCATGTGCCGGTATGGACTTGGTATTGAAATCTCGATCCCGATGGTGGCAACCTATGTGCTTTCTGTTTTCTTCTGGGCGATACTGGCGCTGGCCCTCCTCCCGGTCTGGGAATCCCTGTTCGACATCCTCACGCCCACGAGGCTCGTGGATTTGAGCCATCCGTCCCATCCCTTGCTCAAAAGGCTTCAGCTTGAGGCTCCGGGAACCTATCACCATTCCCTCATGGTCGGGACCCTGGCCGAAGTTGCGGCGGAAAAACTCATGATGAAATCCCTTCTTGTCAAGGCCGGTGCCTACTATCACGACATCGGGAAACTCAGAAGACCACAGTTTTTTGTAGAGAACCAGCAGGCGGGCGAAAACGCCCATGACAACCTGGCGCCGACAATGTCAGCTCTGGTTATCATTTCCCACGTTCGGGACGGTCTCGAGATAGCGAGAAAATACAAGCTGCCGCGCCGGATCATTGATTTTATCCAGGAGCATCACGGGACCACCTGTCTGCAATATTTCTTCAAAAAGGCTCGATCCGCGGAGCAGGACCTCCCGATGGAGCAGTTCTGCTATCCGGGGCCGAAGCCGTCAAGCCGCGAGACGGCCCTTATCATGCTTGCAGATTCCGTGGAGGCCGCCGTTCGTTCAGCCGATTCGACCGTACTGGACACGCGGGATATCCAGGAAATTGTTACCGACGTCATTGAGACGAAAGTCCAGGAGGGGCAGCTGAACAATGTGGATCTTACACTGAGGGAGATTTCGGTTATACGGGAGAGCTTCATCGAATCCCTCCGGCACATGTATCACACGAGGCAGGTCAAGCCCGTTGACGAGAAGAAACCAAAAGCCGCACAAGAGGGGAGAGCCGCCGATGGCGCTGAGATTTGAAGCGGATGGGCAATTCAGGTCTGTGTTGGGAGGCCTTTCGCTCGAGGCGCTTGAAGGGACCCTCTCGGGTCTTTGGGGACAACTTGTCGCAGGCGTCCCGGAGCCGGAAGCGATTGAAATATCCCTCTCTGCGGCAGACCCCGGGGAGGTTCGGGAACTCAACAAAAGGTATCGCGGCATCGACGAGCCGACGGATGTCCTGTCCTTTCCGCTCTGGGAAACGGCGGAAGGCCTCTTTTCGCCTCCGTCGGGCTGGCCGGTGCTCGAGCTTGGGGACCTTGTGATCTGCCCCGGGGAAATCGCCGGGAATGCAGCACGCTACGGGAAAAAGTACGAAGAGGAGCTCCTCCTGGTCCTGGTTCACGGCGTCCTGCACCTTTTTGCCCTGGATCACCGTAACGAAGAGGACAAAGTGAGGATGTGGAAAATCCAGGAGGACCTTGTAAAGGCCTATGGCGAAAAAGCGGCACCGGCGCCGGGAGAAAAGGAGTGATTCGGAAGTGAGCGAGGATGTGGCTCAGGATTTTGTGCTCCTTTTCATCCTGCTTGTGGGGTCCGCCTTTTTCAGTGGTTCAGAGACAGCCGTCACAACCATCGGCAGAGGAAAGCTTCTGGCCCTCCAGGAGAGGCATCCCCGCGGGAGGAAGAGTATCGAGTGGCTGCTGGAGGACATGCAGAGGGCCCTGACGGTCATCCTGATCGGGAACAACCTGGTCAATATCGCCGCCAGCGCCGTGGCGACGTCTGTGGCGCTGGCGCTTATCGGCAGTGAGGGCGTACTGGTAGCGGTGGCTTTCATGACAGTTGTGATCGTTATATTCGGAGAGATCCTTCCGAAGAGCGTGGCCATTGTCAAGTACGAGGCTTTCGTTATTGCGGCCCTGCCCGTCCTGCGTATCATCCATGTCTTCGCAAGGCCGCTGATCCTTGCGACCACGGGTGTTGTCCGGTTCTTCGGCGCCCTCTTCAGGGTCGACCTTTCTGCCCGGCATACCTTCGTGACCCGTGAGGAGATCGAACAGATGGTCGACATCGGCGAGGCCTCCGGAGCCATCGAAGAGGACGAGCGTAAGATGATCCATGGGATTATCTCCTTCGAGGAGACGCGGGTGTACGAGATCATGGTACCCAGGACGGACATGATCGCCATTTCCTCCGAAACGACACTTGAGGAGGCCGTCTCCGTTTTCCAGGAATGCGGTCATTCAAGAGTTCCCGTCTTCGAAAGGAGTCCCGACCACATCGTGGGAATCCTCTACGTGAAAGACATCATCGGTGCCATTCGTTCGGGGAAATTTGACGAGAGCGTTTCGGGGCTCAAGAGGGAGGCCCTGTTTGTCCCCGAGATGATGCGCATAGCCGACCTCCTGGATATCATGAAGGGCAAACGTGTCCACATAGCCATTGTCGTTGATGAATACGGGGGGACGGCGGGACTGGTGACTCTCGAGGACCTTATTGAGGAGATTGTCGGCGAGATCCAGGACGAGTATGACGAAGAGACTCCGCCGCTGAAGAAAGAGACGGATGGGAGCTATCTTGTGAAGGGGTACATGGATCTTGAGGACCTGAGCGAGGAAATCGGCTATCCCTTTGTTTCGGCAGACGTGGACACGATCGGCGGCCTTATCCTCTCTCTGGCCGGGCGTTTCCCTGACAAGGGGCAGCGCCTGTATTACGGGATCTGGGACATCGAGGTGCTGGAGGTCGAGGACCATCGCATCAAACTCATCCGCCTTTCGCCCAGAGACGCAGGTGTCGGGATGGGAGCCTGCGAGACTCGTAACAAAGACTTCTGAGGAAGGTGACCGTCGACATGCAGTGGCCTGCGGAAACGGGGAAGACACCCTCGGAGCTTCTCGAGCTGGCAAGGAAAGTTTCCACCCACGCCTATGCGCCCTATTCGGGATATCCCGTTGGAGCAGCCCTCCTGTGCCGGGACGGGAAGGTCTACACGGGGTGCAATATTGAAAACGCGAGCTACGGGCTGACAATCTGCGCCGAGAGGAACGCTCTGGCAAAAGGGGTTTCAGAGGACATGGAAATCCCGGTGGCCATTGCTGTGACGGGGATTTCAAAAACACCCTGTCACCCCTGCGGGGCATGCAGACAGGTACTTGCCGAGTTCAATCCCGCCATGGCAATTGTCCTTGAGAGCGAGGGAGGCCCCCTGCTGTTTTCGTTGGCGGAGCTTTTCCCCCATCCCTTCGTCAAGGAGCCCAAAAGAGGCCAGGATGACTGTTCCTGAGGACAAGGGCACCGTCTACAGAAGCGGTGTCGCCGCCATCGCAGGCAGACCCAACGTGGGGAAGTCTACCCTTGTCAACGCCCTGATGGGCTGGAAATATTCCATCGTCTCTTCCAAGCCGCAGACGACCAGGCACTGCACCCGCTACATTTTCTCAGCGAAGGAAGGCCAGGTGGTCCTCGTTGATACACCAGGCCTGCACCGTCCCTTGCACCTTCTGGGAAGGACCATGGAAAACAACCTTCTCAAGGTTCTCTCCCAGGTGGATATGGTCTGTCTTGTGACAGAGACCACGGACAAAAGCCTGGGTCCTGCCGACAGGATCCTGGTGGACCGCATCGCATCGGGGGCGTCGGCACCTGTGTTCCTCGTCGTCAACAAGATCGATCTCGTCAATGATCCAGCCGAAGCCGCCGGGAGAATCAGGGGGTTCTACGACGGGGTTCTGGACATCTGCGACGAGACCCTTGTCAGTGCCGGAAAACAGGTCGGAGTGGAGGAATTTGGAAAGAGACTCATCGAAAGGATGCCGCCCGGTCCTCCGTTGTACCCGGAAGATATGGCCGGCGATTTTTCCGAACGTTTCCTGGCCGCGGAAATCATCAGGGAGAAAGTTCTTGAGCAGACCGAACAGGAGGTCCCCCATTCCGTTGCCGTCGTCGTCGAGGAATTCAAGAGCCCCGACGAATATCCGGAACGTGAAAACCTTTTCGTGCGTGCCGAGATTTACGTGGAACGGCCCGGCCAGAAGGGCATCCTCATCGGCAAGGGCGGATCGAAGCTGAAAGCCATCGGCAGGGCAGCGAGAATCGACCTCGAACGCCAGTTCGGCCGGAAAGTTTATCTTGACCTGTGGGTCAAGGTGCGGCCGCACTGGAGACAAAACGAGTCAGTTCTCAGACGCATGGGCCTCCTTTAGTGCGCGGGTGACCAGGTATGGAGGGAAAGAGCAGGCAGGGGCTGATCAAGGAGCGCGGAGTCATCCTGAGACGGGTGGATTCACCTGAGGGAAACAGGAGCGTTTACGTTTTCCTTTCCCGTTATGGACCCCTCTGGACCTTTGCACCGGGAGCGGCGCGTGGGAAAGCGCGATTCGGCGGTTCTACCGAACCCATGGTTTGGGGTATCATCCATCTGTACCGCGGCCCGAACCGTTTCTATCTCCGGGATGTGGATGTCAAAAAGGATTTCTGGTCCCTCCGGAACCGGCCCGAAAGGATGC